>NZ_JNWJ01000008.1:0-238644 GCF_000716805.1 Streptomyces yerevanensis
TGCTCGCGCCGTTCCCCGCGCCCCTGGGTGGGGGGTGCGGGGTCGTGGGCCGGTGCGTCAGCCCGTCGCAGGGCGGGCATACGGCCCTGGCCTGGTACAAGGTCCTGGTTCTCCGAGACCGAACCTAAGCGACGGGCATACGACGCACCGGCCCACGCCCCCTCCCGCCGGCGGGCAAGTGACGGGTCCGTCGGGGTGCGGGCTTTTCCGGGACGTCAGGGCAGGCGCAGGCTTTTTAGGGGCGCGGGGCTGTATCAATGTGCGGCTCCGCCGCGCGGGCGCGACCAGCCACGACGCACCCGCAGCCGCCACACGCAGTGTCACCCACCACCCCCTGGGGGGGGCCTGGGGCGCAGCCCCCCCCCACGCGGCGGAGCCGCAAATTGATACAGCCGGGAAGGGGCGGGGCTGGGGAAAGGAACCGTCCGGGCGCACCGCCGCCTGCTACGTATCTCTGGCCGACCTAGATCACCCCGTGTTACGAAGAGGCATGCGTGCACTCAAGGGACACGAGGAATTCGACGCCGTGATCGTCGGCGGCGGCCACAACGGTCTGGTCGCCGCCGCCTACCTGGCCCGCGCGGGGAAGTCCGTACTGCTACTGGAACGGCTGGGAAACACCGGGGGCGCCGCCGTGTCCAGCCGGCCGTTCGCCGGGCTCGACGCACGCCTGTCCCGGTACTCGTACCTGGTCAGCCTGCTGCCCCGGAAGATCGTGCGGGATCTCGGCCTCGACTTCCGGGTGCGCGGCCGCACCGTGTCCTCGTACACGCCCGCCGAACGCGAAGGACGGCCGACCGGACTGCTCGTCGGCGGCGGCGAACGGCGCACCCGTGAGGCCTTCGCTCGGCTCACCGGTTCGGACCGCGAGTACCGGGCCTGGCGGCGCTTCTACGCCATGACCGGCCGCGTCGCCAAGCAGGTCTTCCCCACCCTCACCGAACCGCTGCCCACGCGCGACGAACTCAGCCGCCGCATCGACGACGCGGAGGCCTGGCGGACCCTCTTCGAGGAACCGATCGGCGTGGCCGTCGAGGAGACCTTCGCCGACGATCTCGTACGCGGCGTCGTGCTCACCGACGCGCTCATCGGCACCTTCGCGGACGCCCACGATCCCTCCCTGCGGCAGAACCGATGCTTCCTCTACCACGTGATCGGCGGCGGCACGGGCGACTGGGACGTACCGGTCGGCGGCATGGGCGCCCTCACCGACGTGCTGGCCGGAGCCGCCCGCGCGGCGGGTGCCGTGATCGCGACCGGGCACGACGTGGTCCGGGTCGAGAGCGATGGACACGCCGCCGAGGTCACGTACCGGACCGAGGACGCGGAAGGAGTCGTCGCGGCCCGGCACGTCCTCGTGAACGCCTCGCCCCAGGAACTCGCGAACCTCACAGGGGAGGAGCCGCCCGCCCCCGCCGAGGGCGCCCAGCTCAAGGTGAACATGCTGCTCAAGCGACTGCCGAGGCTCCGCGACCCCTCCGTAGATCCACGCGAGGCGTTCTCCGGGACCTTCCACATCGCCGAGGGATACGAGCAGTTGGCGACCGCACACGCACAGGCCGCGTCCGGCGAGCTGCCCGCCGCGCCGCCCTCCGAGATCTACTGCCACTCCCTCACGGACCCCACGATCCTGGGCCCAGACCTCGTCCAGCGGGGCTATCAGACCCTCACCCTCTTCGGCCTGCACACTCCGGCCCGGCTCTTCGCCCACGACAACGACGCCGTACGCGAGGAACTGCTCAAGTCGACCCTCGCCCAACTGGACGCCCACCTGGCCGAACCGCTCGCCGACTGCCTGGCCACGGACGCCGACGGCCGGCCCTGTATCGAGGCGAAGACCCCCCTCGACCTGGAACGCGACCTGAGGCTGCCCGGCGGCAACATCTTCCACCGCGACCTCGCCTTCCCCTACGCCCAGGAAGGCACCGGCCGCTGGGGCGTGGAGACCCGGCACGCGAACATCCTGCTGTGCGGCGCGGGCGCCGTGCGCGGCGGCGGGGTGAGCGGGGTGCCGGGGCACAACGCGGCGATGGCGGTGCTGGAGGGTCAGTAGCGGGGGCGGGGGCTTCTGATCAGTTGTCGGACGGCGTCCAGCCTGCCGCCTCGATGCGGGCCGCGTCCGCCGGTCTGGACTCGTCGAAGACGACGCGGTCGCCGGCCTCGATGCGCAGAGCGTCCACATAGGCGCCGCGGCCGACGTAGAGCTGGTCCGTCGTGTACCGCCACCGCAGCAGGACCTGTGGGGCCGCGGCGAGGTCCGCGGTGAGCCGGTGCCAGGCCCGGCCCGACCAGCCGGTCACCGAACCCGCCGGATGCTCCTGTGCCTCCTCGCCTTGGCGCCGCGTCGTGAACGGCACCGGCTGCCACGTCGTGCCGCCGTCCGCCGAGGACTCCAGGAACAGGGCGTCGGAGCGGGGTTCGGTGTCCCACCACAGGGCGCAGCGCAGCCGCCCGCCTGCGGGGACGGCGAGCGCGGGGAGCGTCAGCGTCGCGGACGTCGCGGTGGCCATGCCGGAGAACCAGGCCGTACGCCCTCGCGCGGGCCGGACCGGGACGGCACGCGCCAGGTTGTTCGCGGTGGCGACCCGGGGTGCGGAGCCGGATCGCCAACTGCGTACGGGGTGAACGGAGTTGCCGAGCGCGATCAGGAAGGAGTCGGTCGTCGGGTCGAGGACCATCGAGGTGCCGGTGAAACCGGTGTGCCCTGCGGTGCGAGGGGTGGCCATCGCGCCCATGTACCAGTGCTGGTAGAGCTCGAAGCCGAGGCCGTGCTCGTCGCCGGGGAACGCGGTGTTGAAGTCGGTGAACATCAGCTCCACCGACTCGGGCTCCAGGATCCGGGCCCTGCCGTACGAGCCGCCGTTGAGGAGCGTACGGCCGAGGACCGCGAGGTCCCAGGCGTTGGAGAAGACGCCGGCGTGGCCCGCGACCCCACCCAGGCTGTATGCGTTCTCGTCGTGCACCTCGCCCCACACCAGGCCGCGGTCGATCCCGGACCAGGGCTTGCGGGCGTCCTCCGTGGCGGCGATCTTCGGCTTCCAGGAGGCGGGCGGGCTGTAGCGAGTGCGGTGCATCCCGAGTGGAGCGGTGATCTCGCTCCGGAGCAGTGCATCCAGAGGATGACCGGTGATCTCCTCCAGGACCAGCTGGAGTGAGATCAGATTGAGGTCCGAGTAGAGGTACTTGGTGCCCGGCGGGTCGACCGGCGCCTCGTTCCAGATGAGTTGGAGCTTCTCCTCGTACGTCGGTGCGTTGTAGAGCGGGATCCAGGCGCGGAACCCGGAGGTGTGCGTGAGGAGCTGACGGGTTGTGATGTCCTGCTTGCCCGCGCCCCCGAACTCCGGCAGATACGAGGCGACCTTCCCCTCCAGCTCCAGAGCGCCCCGCTCGATCTGCTGCACGGCCAGGATCGAGGTGAACAGCTTCGAGACCGAGGCGAGGTCGAAGACCGTGTCCTCGGCCATCGGGATCTGCTGCTTGGCGGGGAACTCCACGCCGGTGTCGGTCTTCTCGTCGTACGCGGAGTAGCGCACAGCCTTGCCGATCGGCTGATGCAGGGCGACCGTGCCGCCACGTCCGGCGAGTAAGACGGCACCCGCGTACCAGGGGTACTTGGGGGAGGGGCCGAGGAACCTCTCGGCGTCCGCGACGAGTTGGCGCAGATGCCCGGCGAGCAGGCCCGCCTGCTCGGGGGTTCCGGGCCGCAGGGTGGGCCGGCCGTGCTGGGGCGCGGCGGAGGCGGGGCCCGCCGGGAAGGGTACGAGGGCCAGTGCGCCGCCCAACGCCAGGGTTTTTCCGAGGAGTTGGCGACGGGTCAGTCCGTCGCTGCCGGCTCTACCTGCTCTGCCCGCTGCGCCTTCGGTCATCGAGAAGCCTCCCGTAGCGAGTCGTCGCCGCTGAGAAGTATCTTGCCCCGCTCGAGGGAGAACCGACGTACCTCGCAGAAATCTGACGGCGCATCAGAAAAGGTCTTCCCTCGTCCACAGGACTGCGGCATCCTGCGGCCATGCAGACGGAGCTGAGTAAGAAACTGGGAGTCGAGCACGCCATTTTCGGCTTCACGCCGTTCCCCGCCGTCGCCGCGGCCATCAGCCGGGCCGGCGGTTTCGGTGTGCTCGGCGCGGTCCGCTATACCGCCCCCGACGACCTCAAACGCGACCTCGACTGGGTAGAGAAACACGTCGACGGCATGCCGTACGGCCTGGATGTCGTCATGCCCGCCAAGAAGGTCGAAGGCGTGACCGAGGCCGATGTCGAGGCGATGATCCCCGAGGCGCACCGGCAGTACGTCAAGGACACGCTGGCCAAGTACGGCGTGCCGGAACTCGCCGAGGGCGAGGCGTCCGGCTGGCGTATCACCGGCTGGATGGAGCAGGTGGCCCGCAACCAGCTCGACGTCGCCTTCGACTATCCGATCAAGTTGCTGGCCAACGCGCTCGGTTCACCGCCCGCCGACGTCATCGCGCGCGCTCACGACCAGAGCGTGCTCGTCGCCGCGCTCGCGGGCAGCGCCCGGCACGCTCGTAAGCATGCGGAGGCGGGCATCGACATCGTCGTCGCCCAGGGCTACGAGGCGGGCGGGCACACCGGTGAGATCGCGTCGATGGTGCTCACGCCCGAAGTCGTGGACGCCGTCGATCCGTTGCCCGTACTGGCGGCCGGCGGCATCGGCAGCGGACAGCAGGTGGCAGCCGCGCTCGCTCTCGGCGCCCAGGGGGCGTGGCTCGGCTCCCTGTGGCTGACCACCACCGAGGCCGACATGCACTCGCGGGCCGTGACCCGGAAACTTCTCGCCGCCGGATCCGGCGACACGGTCCGCTCGCGTGCGCTCACCGGGAAACCCGCACGGCAGCTGCGTACCGAATGGACCGACGCCTGGGACGACCCGAACGGGCCCGGAACGCTTCCCATGCCGCTCCAGGGCCTGCTCGTCGCCGAGGCGGTCTCGCGGATCCAGAAGTACGAGGTGGAGCCGCTGCTCGGCACGCCCGTCGGGCAGATCGTCGGCCGGATGAACAGCGAGCGCAGTGTCCAGGCCGTCTTCGACGACCTCACCCGCGGCTTCGAGCGGGCCGTCGACCGAATCAACCGGATCGCTGGAAGGAGCGAGGAGTGACCCAGGCCCCCCATGCTTCCGCCAACGGCTTCTGGGCCCAGGCAGCCGCAGACCCAGAGCGTACGGTCCTGATCGCCCCCGACGGGGAGAAGTGGACCGCCGGACGGCTGCACGCCGAGACCAACCGCCTCGTCCACGGGCTGCGTGCCGCCGGGCTCGAACGCGGCGACGCCTTCGCGGTCGTGCTGCCCAACAGTGTCGAGTTCTTCACCGCGTACCTCGCCGCCGCGCAGGCGGGCTTCTACCTCGTCCCCGTCAACCACCACCTCGTCGGCCCCGAGATCGCCTGGATCGTCTCCGACTCCGGGGCCAAGGTGCTCATCGCGCACGAACGGTTCGCGGACGCCGCACGGCACGCCGCCGACGAGGCGAAGCTGCCGCAGGGGCGGCGGTACGCGGTCGGCGCGGTCGAGGGCTTCCGGCCGTACGCCCAACTCACCGACGGACAGCCCGAGTCGGCGCCCGGCGACCGCACCCTCGGCTGGGTCATGAACTACACCTCGGGCACCACGGGCCGCCCTCGCGGCATCCGGCGCCCCCTGTCCGGCAAGCTCCCCGAGGAGTCGTACCTCGGCGGCTTCCTCGGCATCTTCGGGATCAAACCCTTCGACGACAACGTGCACCTCGTCTGCTCGCCGCTCTACCACACGGCCGTGCTCCAGTTCGCGGGCGCGTCCCTGCACATCGGCCACCGCCTCGTCCTGATGGACAAGTGGACGCCCGAAGAGATGCTGCGCCTCATCGACACCCACCGGTGCACGCATACGCACATGGTCCCGACCCAGTTCCACCGCCTGCTGGCGCTGCCCGACGAGGTGCGGGCCCGCTACGACGTCTCCTCCATGCGGCATGCCATCCATGGCGCCGCCCCCTGCCCCGACCATGTGAAACGGGCCATGATCGACTGGTGGGGCAACTGCGTCGAGGAGTACTACGCGGCCAGCGAGGGCGGCGGAGCCTTCGCGACCGCCGAGGACTGGCTGAAGAAGCCCGGCACGGTCGGCAAGGCCTGGCCCATCAGCGAACTCGCCGTCTTCGACGAAGACGGGAACAAGCTGCCGCCCGGTGAACTCGGCACCGTCTACATGAAGATGAGCACGGGCGGATTCTCGTACCACAAGGACGAGACCAAGACGAAGAAGAACCGCATCGGCGACTTCTTCACCGTCGGCGACCTCGGCTATCTCGACGAGGACGGCTATCTCTTCCTCCGCGACCGCAAGATCGACCTGATCATCTCGGGTGGCGTCAACATCTACCCGGCCGAGATCGAGTCCGCGCTGCTCACCCACCCCGCCGTCGCCGACGCCGCCGCGTTCGGCATCCCGCACGACGACTGGGGCGAGCAGGTCAAGGCCGTCGTCGAGCCCGCCCCCGGCTTCACACCGGGCGAGGCACTGGCCGCCGAGATCCTCGGCCACTGCGAACGGCAACTGGCCGGCTACAAACGGCCCAAGAGCGTCGACTTCATCGAGACGATGCCACGCGACCCGAACGGGAAACTGTACAAGCGACGGCTGCGGGAGCCGTACTGGGAGGGGCGCACGCGGCCCGTCTAGTGCTTTGACCGGGAAGGTTCGCCGGAGTGGGCGCGGTGGTGAGGGCGGGGCGGCCGCCCCTGCGGAGGCCTCTCTCGCTGCGGGTACGGGCCCGCCCTACCCACTGTGCGACCGACTCGCCAGAATTCTGTTCACGGATCGAGTGCGCAAGGTGGTCCTGCGGCGGTTCTGCGAGCGACTGGCGCGGTTGCGGGGGAGGCGGAGAGCATGGGCAAGTGAGTCGTGATCGTTCAGTGGGGTGACTACCAGCACGAGATCAACCGCGAGGCGGAGAACAAGGATCAGGCACTGGAGGAGCTCCGCGCCGCCGCCCAGACGTATCTGCCGATGCCTGGGATCAAGGAGAAGTGGCGCCGGGTGTACCGGTACGCCGACCGCGAGTCGTACTTTGTGCTGATCAAGGGGGCAACGACGCTGTGGCGCTGCACCCTGCGTCTCGCGGAGCTGGTCTCGGACTCGACCGATCCGGCTGTGGCCAGCAAGGCGCAGGCGGAGGACGCGGCGGCGGAAATGGC
This sequence comes from Streptomyces yerevanensis, assembly GCF_000716805.1. Lineage (NCBI taxonomy): Bacteria > Bacillati > Actinomycetota > Actinomycetes > Kitasatosporales > Streptomycetaceae > Streptomyces > Streptomyces yerevanensis. The sequence goes on from NZ_JNWJ01000008.1 coordinate 7,191, forward strand.
TGCCGGGCCGCAGGACCGGGTCCCGCCCGGCTTTGGCTAGTGCTGTGACCGCATGCGAACCCATGCGGTCACAGCACTAGGGGAACACCGTGGTGGTCAACACCACGGCGGCGACCACCACGAGGGCCACGCCAAGCAGCAGGTTCGCCACACCCTTAGGGATGTTGTTGTCCACCATGCCGCCGGACACGGTGAACAACAGCCAGCAACCCCACCACACCTCCAGAGCGCCGAAGAGCAGCAGACCGGACACAGCTGCGGCCGCGTCCCAGTTGTCGTGGATGGCTGTCGCGTACGAGGTGTTTCGGGCGATCACCACTCCGAGCTGCGGCAGGATGAGACTGGCCAGCGCGGCAACGCCAGCGAACAACAGCAGTCGCCTGACCAGCAACAACAGGGAATTCACCAGAGACCTCCGCGTTCCTCGACAGAGAACTGGGCCAGGCGGTCGCGGGCGTCCCGCACCCGGTGCGCCGGCCAGCGTTCCCGATTCGCCAGGTGGACGAGCACTTCTCGCAACGTGTCCACCATTTCGTTCAGTTCCGCGAGCTGTCGCTCACGCGTCCGTACGACGGGGCGTATCGCCCACAGCTCTGCCACCGCGCACAGCACTCCGGCCGCCATGAGTACTGCCACCAGAGCCGCGCGGCGCGCGTCGGTGACAAGAAGGACGAGTGCCGGAACCAGTACCACCGCGGCCTGGAGGCAGCGCAGCGTCAGTTGTCGGCGACCGCCACGGCGTACGGACGCAAGTAGACGCTCCGCTTTCTGCAGCAGGGCCTCGAACTCCTGGCCGTTCTGGGCAGCACGGTCCCCGGAGGAGAGAGGGGGCTTGGACTTCGGGGTACCGCCGGGTTCGTCGCGGCGGCGGAAGCCCCGGATCACAGTAGTTCCTTCAGCGTCCGGTAGAAGTGGTCGAGCAGCGCGCCAACGCCCGTGCTGTCCAGTTGGCTCAGGCGCGGCCGAAGCGAGTCGCTGAAGCTGTGCCGCAGCAGTTGGGAACTGATCGGGACGACGGCGATCCGTATGTCGTTGTGGTCGGCCAGGTCACGAAGTGCCGTGGAGAACCCGGACTCGGCAGTTGGCGGCTGCGCGGCGGCGTCGAAGCCGGGAACGTAGTAGTCCCGCGCGTCCTCGATGCGATCCCAGAACAGGTCGGCCTTCGACACCGCGACGATCATCCAGCGCAGGCTCCGCTGGGCGGCGCGGGTCTCGTTGATGCGCTCGCACAGCGTCTCGAAGTCGGCGAGCTCCTTCTCCAGGTGCCAGGCCCGGATCGCCTCCGGTGTGAGGGCGCCGGAGCCGGCGCGCGCTGCCCGCTCCATCAGGTTCTGGTTGGAGCGGTTCCACACCTTATTGTGACCCCAGCAGACCACGTGGATGATGCCCTTAGGTGACGTGTACTCGCTGAGGATGCGAGTCATTGCCCGGTCCCGCTCCTGTGCCACCTGCCCCGGCACCACTAGGGCGGAGACCCTGATCCGCAGTGACCCCAGAATGAGGTTGCGATGTCCCAACTCGGGGACGAGGCTCTTCTTCGTCTCCTCGCCGCCCAGCCGGACGCCGCCCTCCGAAAGGGCCTGGAACAGCATCGTCTTGCCCGCGCCGGGTTCACCGGTGAAGGCGATGGTGTGCCGGACGAGACCCGGGCCCGCCCTGCCCGCCCGGGCGTGGGAACCGCGCCGTGCCGGAGCGTCGACCGCACGAATTGCCGCGTCCCAACCTGCCCGGACATCATCCCAGTTGTCGGACATTCAGCCCCGTCCCCCGTGGCCTGATGCGTCGTTGCCTGCAACATCATAGCGACGTGACCGAGCCGGGCTGGACGAAAAGTGGCGGTACGCCAGGCGTTCACCGGCAGCCTGCTGCGGGTTGGCCCACGAGGCGTAGGTCGGGGTGAAGCACAACTCGACTTTGTTCTTCTTCCGCCCAGCGGCGGATCTTGTCACCGGTGTGGGCGGAGAGGTTATCCATGATCACGTAGATCGGTGCGCCGTCGGGCCGTCAGAGCACCAGGTGAGGTGGTGGGCGGACTTCACCCGTTTGCCGCCCTGTACGCCCGTCACCGCCACGCCCGGAGTTGACCCGCTCGCGCCGCCGAACGAGGATCGCGCCAGGGCAGCGGCGGGACGAAGGAGCGGGCATGACGGAGACGGTGGGACCCAACGTGACGGTCGACGGGGTGCTGCGGCGCAGTGCCCGCCGTACCCCTGCCCGCATCGCGGTCAACTACGACGAACGGACCTGGACCTACGAGGAGTTGGACGACGCCGTCTCCCGCGCCGCCCGGGTGTTGCGCGACACGGGCCTCGCCCCCGGCGACCGGGTCGGCGCCTATGGCCACAACTCGGACGCGTACCTGATCGGCTTCCTGGCCTGTGCGCGGGCCGGTCTGGTGCACGTACCGGTCAACCAGAACCTGACCGGTGACGACCTCGCGTACATCGTCGGCCAGTCCGGCAGCACGCTGGTGATGGCCGACCCGGACCTTGCCGGTCAACTCCCGGACGGAGTACGGGTGTTGCCGCTGCGCGACGCCGACGACTCGCTGCTCGCGCGGCTGGCCTCGACGCCGCCGTACGACGGTGAGGAGCCGCGTACCGAGGACTTGGTGCAGTTGCTCTACACCTCGGGCACCACGGCCGCGCCGAAGGGCGCGATGATGACGCACCGCTCCCTCGTGCACGAGTACCTGAGCGCGATCGCCGCCCTCGACCTGAGCGCCGGCGACCTGCCCGTGCACTCGCTGCCGCTCTATCACTCGGCACAGATGCATGTGTTCCTGCTGCCGTATCTCGCGGTCGGCGCCGTGAACACCATCCTCGACGCGCCCGACGCCGAGAAGATCTTCGACCTGATCGAGACCGGTCGCGCGGACAGCCTGTTCGCCCCGCCCACCGTGTGGATCGGGCTGTCGAACCGCCCCGACTTCGCCACCCGCGACCTGAGCGGGCTGCGCAAGGCGTACTACGGGGCGTCGATCATGCCCGTGCCCGTACTGGAACGCCTGAAGGAGCGGCTGCCGAAGCTGGCCTTCTTCAACTGCTTCGGGCAGAGCGAGATCGGCCCGCTGGCCATGGTTCTCGGGCCGCACGAGCACAAGGGACGGATGGATTCCTGTGGGCGCCCGGTGCTGTTCGTCGAGGCGCGGCTCGTGGACGAGTCCGGCAAGGACGTGCCGGACGGGGAGCGGGGCGAGATCGTCTATCGATCGACGCAGCTGTGCGAGGGCTACTGGGACAAGCCCGAGGAGACGGCCGGGGCCTTCCGTGACGGCTGGTTCCACTCCGGGGACCTCGCTGTGCGCGACGCCCATGGGTACTTCACCGTGGTCGACCGGGTGAAGGACGTGATCAACTCCGGTGGTGTTCTGGTTGCTTCGCGCCAGGTCGAGGACGTGCTCTACACGCATGACGCGGTGGCCGAGGTCGCGGTGATCGGGCTGCCGGACGAGCGCTGGATCGAGGCCGTGACCGCGGTGGTCGTCCGCCGGGGCGAGGCGACGGAGGAGGAGCTTCTCGCGTACGCCCGTGAGAAGCTCGCCGGCTTCAAGGCGCCGAAACGGGTCCTGTTCGTGGACGAGCTGCCGCGCAACGCGAGCGGCAAGATCCTCAAGCGCGAGCTGCGGGGCCGCTTCCAGGACTAGGGGGCTGCTGGTGGATCTCCGCGGCGTCGCGACGCCCGGCACGCTCCCCCACTGCCTTAAGGGCGTGGGAGGTGCCCCCACTCGCCGCACCGGCCGAAAGCCAAAGTACGTCCAGTACGAGGACTTCCGGCCGGCACGCCGAGAGCACGCCCCAGACGCCGCTCCTTCTTCCGCGGAGATCCACCAGCAGCCCCCTCCCGCCCGAACCATCGCCCCAGGTGATTGAACGGTCGAGGCCGACGAGCCGTACCCATATCGGCGGACCCGACCACCCGGGCCCGGTCCGCCGCGCCACCAGCGGGAAACGCACGGAAGGACCTCCGGGTTGTCGAGCACCACGAACTCACCTCAGCTGCCGGACACGGACCGGACAACCCCGGACAAGGACGAGACGCCGGAGGTTCCACCGGCGGACACGCCTGATGACGCCGTTGCCGAGGTTTCTGGGCAGGACGGCGAGGCCGACGAAAGCCCCGCCGCCACGCAGACCACCACCGAAGCCCCCGCTGAACCCGCTGAACCCGCTGAAGAGCAAGCCATCGCTGAACCCGCTGAACCTGCTGAAGCCGCCACCGAAGCGAAAGCCCCCACGAGCGACGCCGACGCCCCCACGGATGCCCCGACCGACACCCTGTCCGACGCCCCGGAGGAACCCGCCACCGCCCGCCGCTGGCGGCACAGGCACCCGGTCGCCGCGCGCTACGTGGGCTGGGCGATCACGGCCCTTTCCCTCGGCCTCGTGTGCTTCGCGCTCCTCATGCCGACGTCGATCGAAGCCTTCCGGCCAGGAATCTTCGTACGCATCCCCGTGGAGGCGATCCTCGGCGCCGGCATCCTGATCTTCCTGCCGCGCAAGCCACGCATAGCGGCGGCGGCCCTCGCCGGTCTGGGCCTCGGCGTGATGACCGTGCTGAACCTCCTCGACATCGGCTTCAACATGTTCCTCGGCCGAGGATTCAACGTGGTCCTCGACTGGGTCCTGTTCGACGACACGAAGGCCTATCTCGAGGACTCGGTGGGCAGTGGCGGCACGATCGCCGCCATCATCGGGGTCGTGGCCCTCGTCCTCGTCCTGCTCGCCACGACGACCCTGGCCGTGCTCCGGCTGAGCAACGTACTGGCCCGCGACCGCGACAAGGCCACCCGTACCACCGTGCTGGTCGGAACCGCCTGGGTCACCTGCGCGGCGCTCGGCCTCCAGCTCGCCGGCACGCCGCTCGCCGCCAGAAGCACGGTCGCCCTGGCCGAAGACCGTGTGAAGCGGGTGCGCGCCACCATCAAGGACGAGGCGGCGTTCGCCAAGGAGGCCAAGAAGGACAAGTTCGGCAACACCTCGGGCGACCAGCTGCTCACCGATCTGCGCGGCAAGGACGTCATCTTCACCTTCATCGAGAGCTACGGCCGCAGCGCCATCGAGGACGAGGACATCGCACCGGGCGTCAACGCGACCCTCACCGCCAAGAACGAGGAGCTGACCCGGGCCGGGTTCGCCGCCAAGAGTGGGTGGCTCACCTCTTCGACGTATGGCGGCAACAGTTGGCTCGGCCACTCCACGTTCCTGTCAGGCCTGTGGATCAACAACCAGAACCGCTACCGCGTCGTCACCGCGGGTGAACACCTGACCCTGACGGGCGCCTTCCAGCGCACCGGCGACTGGCGGACGGTGGGTGTCATGCCGGGCGTCCAGAAGAACTGGCCGGAGGGCAAGTTCTATGGCCTCGACCAGGTCTACGACTCCCGGGACCTCGGCTACAAGGGCCCCAAGTTCAGCTGGTCGACGATGCCCGACCAGTACGCCCTGAAGGCCTTCGAGCAGCTGGAGCACGGCAAGAAGCAGGACAAGCCGCTGATGTCGCAGATCATCCTGACCTCCAGCCACCAACCCTGGGCGCCCCTGCCCAAGACGGTTCCCTGGGACCAGGTCGGCGACGGCTCCGTCTACAAGGACATCCAGAAGGCCGGCAAGAAGCCCGGGGACGTCTTCTACGACTCCGAGAAGGCGACGGAGGAGTACGGCAAGTCCATCCAGTACTCCGTGACCAGCCTCATCGACTACGTGACGAAGTACGGCAGCAAGGACACCGTGCTCGTCTTCCTCGGTGACCACCAGCCGATGGCCAAGGTCAGCGGCAGCAAAGCCAGCCGGGACGTGCCGATCTCGATCGTCGCCCAGGACAAGTCCGTACTCGACAAGATCGACGACTGGAACTGGACGGACGGCCTCAAGCCCGACTCGGACGCCCCGGTCTGGCGGATGGACTCCTTCCGCGACCGCTTCCTGACCGCGTACGGCTCACAGCCCAATCCCTCCAATTGACTTCCGCTCCCCGGGCTAGAGCCCGGGGATTCCTACCACGGTCGGCTGACCGTCTCGGTGGGTTCCTGCTTCACCGCGCTGGGCCGGTACGAATTAGACCTGGTAGCGGGCCGGTCAGACCCGGTCAGACAGGGCCTTGAGTTGCTAGTGCTGTCCGTGGCGCCCGGGGGCGCGGACCGTCTTACGAATCCCTGACGCGCTCCCGGGCGGCCGGATCAGATGCCTTCCCGCACCTACGATCGCAGCGTGTCGACCCTTCGGAACATCATCCTCGTCATCGCCGCACCCCTGATCCTGGCCGCAGCCGGCCTCACGCATCCCAGCGGGCTCTCCAGGTCGACGGCCGAGCACTGGGCGGATATGCACATCATGCTGCTGCCGGTCTTTCCGCTGCTCGCGGTCGGCCTCCTCGTCCCCCTGTGGCGACGGCCCGGACGCGACCTCGCGGGCTTCGCCACCGTCGTGGCCTGGGTGGGTTCCTTCGTCTACGCGGCCTTCTACACCGGGCTCGACGCGGTCGCCGGCATCGGGGCGGGAACCGCGGTCGAGCACGCCGCCGCGGGAGCGAGTCCGGGACCGCTGAAGCGACCCCTCTACGACGTGGGCGAGGCGCTCGGGCAAGCGGGCGCCTACGCCCTCATCTGTGCTGTTGTGGCCACGGCCGTCGCCCTGTTCCCGAGGCGCGGCGCGCGCATCCTTCCCGGCATTGCCGTGCTCCTCGTGTCCGGCTGGTCCTTCGTCGACAGCCATATCTTCTGGCCGCGCGGGGTATGGACGATGCTCGGCTTCGCCCTGGGGTTCACGCTGCTCGCGTGGGCGGCACCCTCACCGAAGGCTCAGCGGTTCGCCTCCACCGCCACCGAGCGCGCCCACCGGTAGTCCGCCTTGCCGCTCGGGGAGCGCTGGATGGAGGCTGTGATCACCAGCTGGCGTGGGATCTTGTAGCCGGCGAGACGAGCGCGGCAGTGTGTCTGGATGTCGTCCAGGGACAGTGGCTTCGCCCCGTCGCGGGGTTGCACCACCGCCGCGACATGGTTGCCCCACTTCTCGTCGGGCACTCCGGCCACCAGTGCGTCGTACACGTCCGGGTGGGCCTTGAGGGCCTGCTCGACCTCCTCCGGGTAGACCTTCTCGCCTCCGGTGTTGATGCACTGGGAGCCGCGGCCGAGGACGGTGACGACGCCCTCCTCGTCGACGGTCGCCATGTCGCCGAGGAGGACCCAGCGCTCGCCGTCCTTCTGGAAGAAGGTCTCGGCGGTTTTCCTGGGGTCGTTGTAGTAGCCGAGCGGGACGTGTCCGCGCTGCGCGACGCGGCCCGGTTCACCGACCGCGACCGGCTCGTACGTCGCCGGATCCACCACCTGCGTACGGGAGTTGACGCGCACCCTGAAGCCCTTGTCCGGGCCCGAGTCCTCCGTCGCCGTGCCGTTGAAGCCGGATTCCGAGGAGCCGAAGTTGTTGAGCAGCAGCACGTTCGGCAAGAGTGCCTGGAACTGTTCGCGCACGGTGTCCGACATGATCGCGCCGGAGGACGAGACGCTGAACATGGAGGAGCAGTCGGTGCCCTTCATGGGGCCGTTGAGGGCGTCGATCAGCGGTCGCAGCATCGCGTCGCCGACCAGCGACATGCTGGTGACCTTCTCCTTCTCGATGGTGCGCAGGACTTCCTCGGGCACGAACTTGCGGTGGATCACTACGCGTTGGCCGAAGTTGAAGCCGATGAAGGCGGTGAGGGTCGACGTGCCGTGCATCAGCGGGGCGGCGGGGAGGAAGGTGATCCCGTCACCGCCTGCCGCGACCCGCTCGGCCAGTTCCTCCGGCTTCTTGACCGGCTCTCCGGTCGGGGCGCCGCCGCCCAGGCCCGAGAAGAAGAGGTCCTCCTGACGCCACATCACGCCCTTGGGCATGCCGGTCGTGCCGCCGGTGTAGATGATGAACTGGTCGTCGGCCGAGCGCGGCTCAAAGCCCCGCTCGGCGGACCCGGAGGCCTCGGCCGCCGTGAAGTCCACCGCGGACAGCGGCGGAGCGTCCGGCGCGGGGGTCCCCACCCGCACCAGGTGCCGCAGCTTCTCCGCCCGCGGCAACGCCGCCGCCACCCGCTCGGTGAACTCCGCGTCGAAGACCAGAGCCACCAGATCCGCGTCACGATAGAGGTAGACCAACTCTTCCTCTACGTAGCGGTAGTTGACGTTGACCGGCACGATCCGCGCCTTCAGGCAGCCGAGCACGGTCTGCAGATACTCGACGCTGTTGTAGAGGTGCAGCCCGAGATGCTCGCCGGGGCGTACGCCGCTGTCGATCAGGTGGTGCGCGATGCGGTTGGCCACCGCGTCCAGTTCGGCGTACGTCAGGCGGCGCTCCGCCCCCGTGCCGGGGTGGTCGATGTACACGAGCGCCTCGCGGTCGGGCACCACGTCGACGATCGACTCGAACAGGTCGGCAAGGTTGTACTCCACCGCTCCTCCTGACCCCGGCAAAACGATCGACAAGACGACTGGACGACTAAGAGATGCGCGCGTCCTTCGGTTCGACGGTCATCAGAGCAAAGCCCGCCCCAACTGTGAAGGGTCCGCGCAGAAGAAATCTGACTGCCTGTCAGAAAACCCTTGAACTGCCTCCGCGCCTACTGCAACCTGTTCTCGTCCCGAGACAGGAGGACCGCCATGGGTGGGACGGAACACCTCACCGTGCAGCGCGAAGGCGCCACACTGGTGCTCACGCTCAACAGGCCCGAGGCCAAGAACGCCCTCTCGCTGCCGATGCTGGTCGGCCTGTACGACGGCTGGGTCGAGGCCGACGAGGACGACGCGATCCGCTCGATCGTGTTCACCGGCGCGGGCGGCACGTTCTGCGCGGGCATGGATCTCAAGGCCCTGGCCGGCAAGGGCATGGAAGGGCAGCAGTACCGCGACCGGCTCAAGGCCGACCCCGATCTGCACTGGAAAGCGATGCTGCGCCATCACCGGCCGCGCAAGCCGGTGATCGCCGCGGTTGAGGGCCACTGTGTGGCCGGCGGTACGGAGATGCTTCAGGGGACCGACATCCGGGTCGCGGGGGAGTCCGCCACATTCGGTCTCTTCGAGGTGAAGCGTGGGCTGTTTCCGATCGGTGGCTCGACGGTGCGGCTCCAGCGGCAGATTCCGCGGACGCATGCGCTGGAAATGCTGCTCACCGGGCGGCCGTACTCCGCACGGGAGGCCGCCGACATCGGCCTGATCGGGCATGTCGTCCCCGACGGGACAGCCCTGGAGAAGGCCCTTGCCATCGCCGAGCAGATCAACGCGTGTGGGCCGTTGGCCGTCGAGGCGGTGAAGGCCTCCGTGTACGAGACCGCCGAGATGACCGAGGTCGATGGGCTGGCTGCCGAGCTGAAGCGGGGGTGGCCGATCTTCGATACGGCTGATGCCAAGGAGGGATCGCGTGCCTTCGCCGAGAAACGGCCGCCGGTGTACCGGCGCGAGTAGCTCCGCGAGCAGCTCCGCTGGTCAGGCGGTTCGAAAGCTGCGGGTTCGTTGTGGCTGGTCGTGCCCGCGCGGCGGAGCCCCACATGTCACAGCCCCGTGCCCCTGAAGGGCGCTTCCCGTGCCCTCACAGGGCGCGGCCCCCGTTCCCTGAGGAGACCCCGTGCCCGAAGTGCTCAAAGCCCCCCTCGTCGTCGAGTTTCCCTTCACCCGCTCCCTCGGCCCCGTCCAGAGCGCCTTCCTCACCGGCCTGCGCGAACGCGTCGTCCTCGGCGTGAAGACCGGCGACGGCAGGACCCTCGTCCCGCCCGTCGAGTACGACCCCGTCACCTCCGAAGAGATCCGGGACCTCGTCGAGGTGGCCCCCACCGGCACCGTCACCACCTGGGCCTGGAACCACGCCCCCCGCCGCGGCCAGCCCCTGGACACCCCCTTCGCCTGGGTCCTGGTGAGACTCGACGGCGCCGACACCTCCATCTTGCACGCCCTGGACGCCTCCGGCCCCGACGCCGTACGGACCGGTATGCGCGTCCGGATCCGGTGGGCCGAGGAACGCTCCGGCGCCATCACGGACATCGCCTGCTTCGAGCCGTACGACAGCATGGAGACACCCGAACCCGCCGGTCACGACGGGCGGTTCGAGGACATGGTGACCGGCATCGTCGCCCCCGCCCGCCTCGACTACACCTACTCGCCGGGCCGCGCCCAGTCCGGCTACATCAACGCGCTCTCCGACCGGCGGATCGTCGGCGAACGCTGCCCGTCCTGCCGCAAGGTGTACGTCCCGCCGAGGGGTGCGTGCCCCACCTGTGGGGTGGCCACCGTGGAAGAGGTCGAGGTGGGGCCGGGCGGCACGGTCACCACGTACTGCATCGTCAACATCAAGGCGAAGAACCTGGACATCGAAGTCCCGTACGTCTACGGGCACATCGCGCTCGACGGCGCCGACCTCGCCCTGCACGGCCGTATCGGCGGCATCCCCTACGACCAGGTGCGCATGGGGCTGCGCGTCGAGCCGGTGTGGACGGACGGCGGCCGCTACCCCGACCACTACCGGCCGACCGGCGAGCCCGACGCGGACTACGAGACGTACAAGGAGCTGGTGTGATGCGTGAGATAGCCGTGGTCGCCTTCGGGCAGACCGATCACCGGCGCACCAGCGACGAGTCCTCCGAGGTGGAGATGCTCATGCCGGTCCTGCACGACGTCCTCGACCGGACCGGCATGAAGACCAGCGACATCGGCTTCACCTGCTCCGGCTCCACTGACTATCTCGCGGGCCGCGCCTTCTCCTTCACCATGGCACTCGACGGGGTCGGCGCCTGGCCGCCGATCTCCGAGTCGCATGTGGAGATGGACGGGGCGTGGGCGCTGTACGAGGCCTGGACGAAGCTGCTCACCGGGGATGCCGACACCGCGCTCGTGTACTCGTACGGAAAGTCCTCACCCGGCTCCGTACGCGATGTGCTGACCCGGCAGCTCGACCCGTACTACGTGGCGCCCCTGTGGCCGGACTCCGTGACCCTGGCCGCCCTTCAGGCGCAGGCGCTCATCGACGCGGGCCACACGGACGAGCCCGCGCTCGCCGGGGTCGCCGCCCGCAGTCGCGAGGACGCGCGGGTCAATTCCCATGCGCAGCTGAGGGGTTCGGTGCCGCAGGGGGAGTACGTCGTACGTCCGCTCCGTACCGGCGACTGCCCGCCCATCGGCGACGGGGCGGCGGCCGTCATCCTCGCGGCGGGGGAGCGGGCCCGTGAGCTGTGCGAGCGGCCCGCCTGGATCCGGGGGATCGATCACCGCATCGAGGCGCACGGTCTCGGCGTGCGCGATCTGACCGACTCGCCGTCCACGCGGCTGGCGGCCGAGAAGGCCGGCGCCTTCGAACGGCCCGTCGACACCGCCGAGTTGCACGCGCCCTTCACCTCTCAGGAGGTGGTCCTGCGCAAGGCGTTGCGGCTGGACGGGGACGTCGCGGTCAATCCCTCCGGGGGAGTGCTCGCCGCCAACCCGATCATGGCCGCCGGTCTCATCCGCATCGGCGAGGCCGCCGCGCGTATCCACCGTGGCGAGTCCGACCGCGCGCTCGGGCATGCCACCTCAGGACCCTGTCTGCAGCAGAACCTGGTAGCCGTACTCGAAGGGGAGGCCCGATGAGCAAGGAGCCCGTGGCCGTCGTCGGGATCGGCCAGACCAAGCACGTCGCCGCCCGCCGGGACGTGTCCATCGCGGGACTCGTCCGCGAAGCAGCCCAACGGGCGCTGGACGACGCGGAGTTGACGTGGGCCGACATCGATGCCGTCGTCATCGGCAAGGCGCCCGACTTCTTCGAGGGCGTCATGATGCCCGAGCTGTACCTCGCCGACGCCCTCGGCGCGGTCGGCAAACCCATGCTGCGCGTGCACACCGCGGGATCCGTCGGCGGCTCCACCGCGCTCGTCGCCACGAACCTGATCGCCGGCCGCGTCCACGGCACCGTCCTGACCCTGGCCTACGAGAAGCAGTCCGAGTCGAACGCCATGTGGGGCCTGTCCCTGCCGATCCCCTTCCAGCAGCCGCTGCTGGCCGGCGCGGGCGGCTTCTTCGCCCCGCACGTACGCGCGTACATGCGGCGCACCGGCGCCCCCGACACGGTCGGCTCCCTGGTCGCGTACAAGGACCGCCGCAACGCGCTCAAGAACCCGTACGCGCATCTGCACGAGCACGACATCACGCTGGAGAAGGTCCAGGCCTCGCCCATGCTGTGGGACCCGATCCGCTACTCCGAGACCTGCCCGTCCTCGGACGGCGCCTGCGCGATGGTGCTCACCGATCGCGCGGGGGCGGCCCGTTCGCCTCGGCCGCCCGCCTGGATGCACGGCGGCGCGATGCGCTCCGAGCCGACCATGTTCGCGGGCAAGGACTGCGTGTCGCCGCAGGCCGGCAAGGACTGCGCGGCCGACGTGTACCAGCAGGCGGGGATCACGGACCCGCGCCGGGAGATCGACGCCGTCGAGATGTACGTGCCGTTCTCCTGGTACGAGCCCATGTGGCTGGAGAACCTCGGCTTCGCCGCCGAGGGCGAGGGCTGGAAACTCACCGAATCCGGGGTGACGGAGCTCGACGGGGACCTGCCCGTCAACATGTCCGGCGGCGTCCTGTCCACCAATCCGATCGGCGCGTCCGGCATGATCCGCTTCGCGGAAGCGGCCCTCCAGGTTCGCGGCCAGGCGGGAGAACACCAGGTCGACGGGGTGCGCAGGGCGCTGGGGCACGCCTACGGCGGCGGCTCTCAGTTCTTCTCGATGTGGCTGGTGGGGGCCGAACCGCCCGCCTCCTGAACTGTGCCCCTCACGTGGCCTGTGCCTGGCGGTGCCCGATCGCTAGGCTGGCCGCGGACGACGAACCGGGAGGAGCACGGACGTGGCCGAGAGCACCATCCAGCATCATCCGCTTGCAGGCTGGGACAAGCCGGAGCTTGACCTCAGCAATGCCGACTGGCGCTCCAGCAGTCGCGGGCTGGGGGATGTCCAGATCGCCTTTGTCGAGGGCTTCATCGCCATGCGAAACAGTGGCAGCCCGGAAAGCCCCTCCCTGATCTTCACACCCGCGGAGTGGGGCGCGTTCGTGTCGGGGGCACGGGAGGGGGAGTTCGACCTCACCTGACACCTGGGGAAGGGGCGTTTTCCTTCTCTTTCCGGGACACGCGACCTTCGGCCCTGCCCCGGGGCCACGCCTGAGCGAGGCCGGCCCCGGGACGACCAGGAGGCCATCGAGACCGGGATCAGAACGTCGGCCGACGGCTGCCGGTGCCCAGAGCCCGATGGCGGTGGTGCCGTCGGCCGGGGAGGAGAGCTGAGCCGCCTCAGCGCAGCCCCACACACCCGCGCGCTTCGAGGTCCCGCCACACTCCGGCCGGGACCTCGATGTCGTTCCACCGCAGATCCAGCTTCTCCAGCGACGGCAACTGCGCGACCCAGGACGGCAGTTCGCCGAGCCGGTTGGCCCGTAGATCGAGCCGCCGCAGCAAGGGCAGTCCGCGCAGCACCTCGGGCACTTCCGCGAACTCGTTCTCCCGCAGCTCCAGTTCACGCAGCTCCCGCAGATTTCGTACGGAGCCGGGGAGCGCCGTGAGCTGGTTGCCGCGCAGCCAGAGCTCGCGCAGCGAGACCGACTCGCCGAGTGAAGCGGGCAGTTCGGTGAGCAGATTGTGCTGGGCGCGGAGCTCCACCAGGCTCGTCATCGATCCCAGCGACTTCGGCAACGCGGTGAGCCGGTTCTCTCCGACGTTGAGGTAGGCGAGCCGGGTCAGACGGCCCAACGACTCGGGGAGTGCGGTGAGTTGGTTGTCGTGCAGGTAGAGGAAGCGCGTCAGGCCTGCCAGATCGCCCAGCTCGTCCGGGACCTCGGTGAGGCGGTTGTGTCCGAGATCCAGCGTGTGCAGCGTGGTGAGGGTGCCGATGCGGGCGGGCACTTCGGTGAGCGCGTTGTCCGGCAGCAGCAGGACTTCCGGTGCGGGGTGCTCCCACACCTCTTCGGGTACGTCGCTGAGCCCGCCGCGCCAGTAGTCGAGTACGCCTCGCTTGTTCAGGGCCACAGCAACTGCCTGACCCAGCCCTCGCTCTCGTCGGACCGCAGATAGACGAGCCGTGTGTGCCGTCGCTCCTTGTCGCCCTGCCAGAACTCGACGGAGTCCGGGCGTACCGAGTGCAGGGTCCAGCCCGGGGCCACCAGGTCCGGCTCGGCCTCCAGACGTGTCAGGGACTCCTTGACGGCGGCGTCGCGCTCGGCGAGGTCCGCGAGGGGCCTCGACTGGCGGCCGAGGAGGGCCTCCGCCCGGGCCCCGGCACCGCGCGCCCGGAAGTCCGCCGCGCTGTCCTCGGGGCTCTCCGGGACGACCGGCCCGCACACCCGCACCTGCCGGGCGAGCTGCGGCCAGTAGAAGGTGAGCGCCGCGTAGGGCCGCTCGGCGAGGTTGCGTGCCTTGACGCTGCCGCCGTCGGACGCGAACTGCCAGCCGCCGGGGCCGATCCCCTTGAGGATCAGCGTGCGTGCCGTCGGGTTGCCGTCGGCGCCCGCCGTCGAGAGCGTCATCGCGTGCGGCTCGCGTACGCCCGCGTCCACGGCCGCGAGCAGCCACTCGGTGAACAGCTCGGAGGGCGTGGCGGGTGCTTCGGAGGAGTCGAAAACGGGCAGTTCGCCGGCGAACACCTCCAGGCTGCGCAGCAGTTGACGCAGATCGTCCATGTGATTCCTCCGGTGCCAATGGATGGTGGCGACATTACCTCCGGCACGACGGCAAGGGCGGGGTCGCCGAGCGTTCCGGTCGGTGGCGGCGGGACGGTTCGTGGCGGTTGCCGGGGCCTTGCGGGTGCGGCCCCGGCAGTCTCCCGGCAGTCGTCTCCCGTACCTCGTCGCGCCCCGACTTGCACGTACCATGGCGACATGTCCTTCCTCCGCCGCCGCAGCGCCACACCCGCAGGGCCCGACTTCGATGTTCTGGCCATGGACCCGGGCGACTGGCCGGGCAATCTCGGCGCGGGCCTGCTGCCCGCCCCCGACGGCAGCTGCCAGGGCGTGTTCCTGCGCTACGACCTGTTCGGCGGTCGCGGTCCCGCGATGATCATCGGCAATCTGCCGGAGGGCTCCCCGGCCAGGGACGTCGCCGAGGACGAGGTCCCCTTCGAGGTGGCCCAGCTGCTGCTGGCGCTGGAGAACGACGAGGAGGTCACCGTCGTCGGCGCCGAGGACGCGCCGGTGATGCAGGGCGACAACCTCCTGATCGTGCGCCGCCTCAAGCTCTCCGAGACGCGTATCTCCTGTGTGCAGTTCGACCGCAGTGACAACGTCCTGGTGACCATCGCCGCCTGGGACCGCCCCATCACCGACGACCTGTACGCGCTTCTGAAGCCGCTTCCGGCGGAGCTGTTCCAGCAGGGCTGAATCGGCGGCCCCCTTGTACGGGACTTGTTCGGGATTTCGCACGCTGCGTCATGTATCTTGTCACCCGGTGATCGGACCTTTAGCGTCCTGAGTCATGTCGCATGAGCCGCATGAGTCACCTGAGATATCCCGAAGAGCCACACTGAAGACGACAGTTGGCGGGGCAGCCGGTCTCGCCCTGGGCGGCGGCCTCGCTGCCGGTGGAGCGGTCGCCGCTGATTCCTCCGATGTATCTCGGGAGCCGATGGTGCTGTGGTACTCCGCTCCGGCTGCCGACTGGGAGCGAGAGGCCCTGCCCATCGGCAACGGCGCGCTCGGCGCCATGGTGTTCGGCACGCTCGCCTCCGAGCGGCTGCAGTTCAACGAGAAGACCCTGTGGACCGGCGGCCCCGGCTCGTCCCAGGGCTACGACCACGGCAACTGGCGCGAGGCACGGCCTGGCGCGATCGCCGCCGTGCAGGACGAGCTCGACGCGCAGACCAGGCTCGACCCCGAGAGCGTCGCCGCCGAGCTGGGCCAGCCGCGTGTCGGATACGGCGCCCATCAGACCTTCGGCGACCTGTACCTCGACATCCCGGACGCACCGGCCACCCCGCCGGACTCGTACCGCCGTGAACTCGACATCTCCAACGCCGTCGCGACGGTCGGCTACACCCACCAACAGGTACGCCACCAAAGGGAGTTCTTCGCCTCCTACCCCGACGGCGTGATCGTGGGACGGCTCAGCGCGAACCGCCCCAGCAAGGTCACCTTCACCCTTCGCTACACCTCGCCCCGCAGCGACTTCACGGCCACCGCGGCGGGCGGGCGCCTCACGGTGCGCGGCGCGCTCGAGGACAACGGGCTGCGCTTCGAGGCCCAGATCCTTCTGCGCAGCAAGGGCGGCACCGTCACCTCGAACGCGGACGGCACGATCACCGTGGCCGGCGCCGACAGCGCCTGGTTCGTGCTGGCCGCGGGCACCGACTACGCCGACACGTACCCCGACTACCGCGGTGAGGACCCGCACGCCGCCGTCACCCGGACCATCGACAGGGCCGGCGAGCGCTACCAGTCACTGTTCGCCCGGCATCTGAGCGACCACCGCGCCCTGTTCGACCGGGTCACCCTGGACATCGGCCAGAGCGTCCCCGCCGATGTGCCCACGGACCGGCTCCTCGCGAACTACACCGGCGCCGCGAGCGCCACGGACCGAGCCCTGGAAGCCCTCTACTTCCAGTACGGCCGCTACCTCCTCATCGCCTCCTCGCGCCCCGGCTCGCTGCCCGCCAACCTCCAGGGCGTCTGGAACCACAGCACCTCGCCCCCGTGGTCGGCGGACTACCACACCAACATCAACATCCAGATGAACTACTGGCCCGCCGAGGCCACGAACCTCGCCGAGACGACAGCCCCGTACGACCGCTTCGTCGAAGCCCTGCGCGCACCCGGACGCCGAACCGCCAAGGAGATGTTCGGCTCGCGCGGCTGGGTCGTGCACAACGAGACCAATCCCTACGGCTTCACCGGCGTGCACGACTGGGCGACCGCCTTCTGGTTCCCCGAGGCGGCGGCGTGGCTCACCGGGCAGCTGTACGAGCACTACCGGTTCGGCGGCTCCACGGACTACCTCCGGAACGCCGCGTACCCGGTGATGAAGGAGGCCGCCGAGTTCTGGCTCGACAATCTACGCACCGACCCACGCGACGGCACGCTGGTCGTCACGCCCAGTTACTCACCCGAGCACGGCGACTTCACGGCCGGCGCCGCCATGTCCCAGCAGATCGTGCACGACCTGCTGACCAACACCCTTGAGGCGGCCCGCATCCTGGGCGACTCGCCCGCCTTCCGCCGGTCCCTCGAGAAGGCACTGGCCGACCTTGACCCCGGCCTGCGCATCGGCTCCTGGGGCCAACTCCAGGAGTGGAAGGCCGACTTGGACGACCCGGCCGACGACCACCGGCATGTCTCGCACCTCTACGCCCTGCACCCCGGGCGGCAGATCGAGCCCGGCACCAAGTGGGCCGACGCCGCGAAGGTCTCGCTCACGGCACGCGGCGACGGCGGCACCGGCTGGTCCAAGGCCTGGAAGATCAACTTTTGGGCACGGCTGCGCGACGGCGACCACGCCCACAAGATGCTCGGCGAGCAGCTCAAATCCTCGACCCTACCGAACCTCTGGGACACCCATCCGCCGTTCCAGATCGACGGCAACTTCGGCGCCACCTCCGGGATGGTCGAGATGCTGCTGCAGAGCCAGTACGACGCGGTCGAGGTACTCCCCGCCCTGCCCGCCACCTGGCCGGACGGCTCGGTTCGCGGCCTGCGCGCCCGCGGCGGCGCCACGCTCGACATCGACTGGGCCGACGGGCAGGCGACCCGCATCGCACTGACCGCCTCGCGAACCCGACGGCTCACCGTCCGCAGCGATCTGCTGCCGGGCGGCGAGACCACGTTCAGGGCGATCGCCGGGCGGCGGTACGTCTGGGACAAGGAGGGCTGAGTGCTCCGCCGGCCACAGGGCCTCTACGCCGTGGACCGCTGTGGACCTCGACCATGCGCGGCGATGAGGACGGAGTGCTCATCGCTCATCCAACCGTTTCCTCTGTTCCCTCTGTTTCCTCGCGGACGGCGGTCCGGGATTTCTGGGCGGGGAGAAGCGGCAGGACACCGGTGCACTCCAGGTGGGTGCGCGCTCCCCGGATCGCCTCCGGCGTGCTGTCGTACTCGCTTCCCTCCAAACGCAGCAGCTCCAACACGCCCATGGATTCCAGGACTTGGCGCTGGCCCGGACGGATTCCCGAGGTCATGACGACGATGCCGCGCCGGTTGAGCCTTTGAATCGTGTCCTTCAGGACGAGGGCGCCGGTGGCGTCGATGGTCGTCACGCGGGACATGCGCAGGATGATGACGCGTACATCGGCGACCTCGGCCAGCTCCAGCAGGAAGCGATGCGCGGCGGCGAAGAACAGCGGGCCGTCGATGCGGTAGGCGACGATGTGCTCGGCCAGCAGTGCGTGCTCCTCGGCACTGTGGTCGCCGCGGTCGAGCGGGACCTGGTCGAGGCGGGCCTGCATGGCAACCGCCCGCAGGGCCAGGGCGCCCGCGACGACCAGGCCGATGATCACGGCGTACACGAGATCGAGCGCGAGGGTCGCGACGGCAGTGAGTACGAGGATCAGCGCGTCCGAGCGGGTGGCCTTGGCCATGACCCGCAGCGAGCCGACCTCGACCATGCGGATCGCCGTGGCCAGCAGCACACCCGCGAGCGCGGCGAGCGGGATCTTCGAGACGAGAGGGGCGGCCGCGAAGACGATCATGGCGAGAACCGCGGCGTGGGCGAGGGAGGCGAGCCGGGAACTCGCGCCGGTACGGACGTTGACCGCGGTGCGGGCGATCGCGCCGGTCGCGGGCACCCCGCCGAACAGCGGGGCCGCGATGTTGGCCAGTCCCTGACCGAAAAGCTCCCGGTCCGGGTCGTGCTTCTGGCCGACCGTCATGCCGTCGGCGACCGAGGCCGACAGCAGTGACTCCAGGGCGGCCAGCGCCGCCACCGCGACCGCCGGGGCCAGCAGAGAGCCGAGCGCGCCCGGGTCCAGGAACGACAGGGACGGCGCGGGCAGTCCGGACGGCAGGTCTCCGATCGGCTTCGCCGCATCGAGGCCGGCTACTTGCGCCACGAGGGTGGCGGCGATCACCGCGACGATGGAGAAGGGGATCGTAGGCCGAAGACGGGTGCCGATCAGCATGACGGCGGCGACCACCAGGGCGAAGGCGACGGCGGTCCAGTTCGGGTGCTCCGCGAACTCCTGAAGGGCGCGCCAGGTCACCACGAGGACGCGGTCGCCCTCCGGCTTGGGCACCCCCAGGGCACTCGGGATCTGCTGCAGCCCGATCACGCAGGCGATGCCGAGCGTGAAGCCCTCCACCACGGGCGCGGGCACGTACTGCATGTATTTCCCGGCCCTGACCAGGGCGAGCGCGACGAGCATCAGGCCCGCCATCAGCCCCACGGTCAGCACCCCGGACGGGCCGTGCTCCGCGACGATCGGCACGAGCACCACGGTCATCGCGCCCGTCGGCCCGGACACCTGCAGATTCGAACCGCCGAACACCGCGGCGAGCGCACCGGCGATGACCGCGGTCGCCAGCCCTGCCTCGGCGCCGAGCCCGGAGGAGACGCCGAAGCCGAGCGCGAGTGGCAGCGCGACGATCGCCACCGTGAGGCCGGCCAGCAGGTCCCGGCGCGGATCCCGGCGCATCTGCGCCAGATCACCACGGCCGGGCAGTAGCGCGGTCAGCCGGGCCCCGACCCGGCCCAAGGAGATTCTCATCGCGCGAAGCCCTCGGTGTCCTGCAGCTCGGCCAGCAGCTCGTTCTGCCCGGCCAGCATCTCGGTCAGGATCCGGCGCGCGGCCTTCATCAGGTCGGCGACGTCCCCGCCGGCGAGCGCGTACACCACGGTCGAGCCTTCGCGCTGGGAGCTGACGATGCCCGAGCGGCGCAGCACCGCCAGCTGCTGGGAGAGGCTGGAGGGCTCCACCTCGATCGCGGCCCGCAGCTCCCGTACCGGCATCGGCCCGTCCTGCAGCAGCTCCAGCACCCTTATCCGTACGGGATGTCCCAGCATCCGGAAGAACTCGGCCTTGGCCTGGTACAGCGGAACGGACACGACCCCTCGGCTTCCCTGACAGCGCCCCACCCGGGGGCAAGCGAAAGCTGTGCCCGCGGCTACCTGCGAGCATGGCCAGCACAGCATCTAATCAATTGCAAAATTTTGCAATTCGACATCTGCTGCTGCCGGGCCGACTCGGCGGGCGGGACGGGCAGGCCAGCCCTTCTGTCCCACCGGGACGTCGCACGCATGACGAAGGTCCGCGGTCGCCCTGTGCCGGGCGTACCGCGGACCGTTCATCCCCGTCAGCGAGTGCCGACCGCCGCTCGAACGGCCCGGCGGGCCAGCTGGCAGTCGTCGTGCAGCCGCCTGAGCAGCAGCCGCTGTTCCTCGCCGGACGGCGCGGCACCCGGGTGGGCAGGTCCCGGTGCCACCGGGGTCGCCTCGTGCATCGAACGCTGCACGGCCGTCTCGTACGTACGGATCTCACGGGTCAGGACGAGCATCAGGTTCACCAGGAACGCGTCCCGTGCCGCGGGCCCCGCCGACTGCGCGAGCTGGCTGATCTGCCGCCGGGCCACCGGAGCGTCGCCGAGGACCGACCACAGCGTCGCCAGGTCGTAGCCCGGCAGGTACCAGCCCGCGTGCTCCCAGTCCACCAGCACTGGACCGGCCGGTGAGAGCAGGATGTTCGACAGCAACGCGTCGCCGTGGCAGAACTGGCCCATCCCCTGGCGCCCCGCCGAGTGCGCGATGCCGTGCACGAGCTTCTGCAGATCGCCCATGTCCCGGTCCGTGAGCAGTCCCAGCTCGTGATACCGGGAGATCCGTGCCGCGTAGTCCAGCGGGGCGTCGAACGTCCCCGCCGGCGGACGCCACGAGTTGAGCCGGCAGATCGAGCCCAACGCCGCCCTGATGTCCGCCCGCGGTGGCGTCTCCGTCGGGTGCCGTTGCAGTGCCGCGACCCGCCCCGGCATCCGCTCGATGACCAGCGTGCAGTTGTCCGGATCCGCCGCGATCAGCCGTGGCACCCGCACCGGGGGCCGGTGCCGCACGAACGAGCGGTATGCCGCTATCTCATGGCGGATCCGCTCGGCCCACACTGGGGAATGGTCCAGTAAACACTTGGCGACGGCGGTGCTGCGCCCCGTCGTTCCGACGAGGAGCACCGCGCGGCCGCTGCGGCGCAGCACCTGCACCGGAGCGAACTCCGGACAGATCCGGTGCACCGACGCGATCGCCGAGCGCAGCTGCGCGCCCTGAGGGCCGGACAAGTCGAGTCTCCCGCTGAGCGGTTGGTTGCCGCCCCCCGGTACGCGCCGCGTCCTACCGGCACCGATCACGGGTGACCCCTGGCGCGCGGGGTCCAGGTAGGGGCCGCTGCCCGCCCTCGGCTCCCCGGCTCGGGGAGGCTGTGGACGCGGGCGCAGCGACCGGGGCGGAGCGGACACGGAGGACGATGCTGCGTACATGGGTGATACGGATCCCTTCGTGTGCCTGCGAGTTACCGCGCTACCCGCCCCGGCCGCCTCGGTGCACCCTGGGGAATGTCCCTACGGCGACCGGGTCGGGGTGGCGCGTTCCTACCTGACACCTGATGCGCACTGGCACACCATCTGGCGCACCCTGGCGAACCCTGGCGAATAGTCCCGCAGCAACTGACACGGGGTTACTGTCAACTCAGCCGAGAACCTGGGGGCTTGACGTGAGCGGACAACCCAACACCCGTCTGGCGGATCTGTTCGGCCTGGCCGGCTGGTCCAAGGGCGAACTCGCGCGGATGGTCAACCGGCAGGCGGCGGCCATGGGCCACCCCCAGCTGGCGACCGACACCTCGCGAGTGCGGCGCTGGATCGACATGGGAGAGATCCCGCGCGATCCCGTTCCGCGGGTGCTGGCAGCGCTGTTCACCGAGCGTCTCGGCCGTGTCGTGACCATCGAGGACCTCGGTCTGGTCCGGCACGGGCGTACGGGGAAACGGCCGGGCGGCGGGAGTGCGGAACATCCCGACGGAGTGCCATGGACGCCCGAGCAGACTGCCGCGGTCCTCACCGAATTCACGGGAATGGACCTCATGCTCAACCGACGCGGCTTGGTGGGCGCGGGCGCCGCGCTCGCCGCAGGATCCGCACTCAGCAGCGCCATGCACGACTGGCTGCACTCCGACCCGGCCCTCTCGGCCGACGCCCCCGTACTCCACGATCCCCTGCACGCCGACCCCGCCGGGTACGACCGCTATGAGGCCGCCCCCATCGGGTCGCAGGAGATCGAGGAACTGGAGCGCTCGGTCGAGGTGTTCCGGGCCTGGGACGCGGCCCGCGGCGGCGGGCTGCAACGCAAGGCTGTCGTGGGACAGCTCAACGAAGTGGGCGGCATGCTCGCCTACCGACACCCCGACCATCTCCAGCGGCGCCTGTGGGGCGTCGCCGCCAACCTCGCCGTCCTCGCGGGCTGGATGTCGCACGACGTCGGCCTGGAGCCCACGGCCCAGAAGTACTTCGTCATCGCCGCCCATGCCGCCCGTGAGGGCGGTGACCGGCCCCGAGCCGGCGAGGCGCTCTCCCGCGCCGCACGCCAGATGGTGCACCTGGGGCGGCCCGACGACGCACTCGACCTCATGAAGCTCGCCAAGTCCGGCTCCGGAGACGAGGTGCTGCCGCGCACCAAGGCCATGCTCTACACCATCGAGGCCTGGGCCCAGGCCTCGATGGGCAGGGGCCAGGCCATGCGGCGCACCCTCGGAGAAGCGGAGGAACTCTTCGTCTCGGACAAGAACGACGTACCGGCGCCCAGCTGGATGCAGCTCTTCGACGAGGCGGACCTGCACGGTATGCAGGCCCTTGCCTACCGGACGCTCGCGGAGCACGAACCAGCGGCTGCCGCCATCGCGCAGCGCCACGCGAAGGAGGCGCTCCAGCTGCGCGAGAAGGGACGGGACCGGTCGCAGATCTTCGACCACATCTCCCTCGCGTCCGCCTGCTTCATCGCCGACGACCCCGAACAGGCCGACCGGTACGCACGCCTGGCCCTGACCTCGATGGGCTCGAACTCCTCCCATCGCACCTGGGACCGGCTGAGGGAGATGTACCGGCTGACGGGGCAGTACTCCAGCTATCCGAAGATCCAGGACCTGCGTGAGGAGATCAAACTGTCGCTGCCCAAGGGCTGGAACGTCCGGGGTGGCAACAGCGCACGGGCATAGGGGGACCGTGTGCTGTGAACTGAACGAATGTGAACAGTAGCCAGACAGTAGTCAGGTGGCGACTCTGGCGATGAGCACGCAGGCGTCGTCCTCGCGTTCCGTCTCGCCGAACTCCTCCACGACCGTCCGTATGCAGTCCTGTGCGGCACGGGCCTCGCCGAAGCGGGGGGCCAGGTCGAGGAGGCGGTCCACTGCCGCGTCACGACTGCGCCCGGGGACCAGTCCATCGGTGTGCAGGAGCAGCAGGTCGCCTGGTTCGAGCGGTACTTCGGCCTGCCCGTAGGCGGCGCCCGAGGTCGCGCCGAGCAGGACACCGTCCGGAGGCGACAGCGCACGCCCCGTCCCGTTGCGAATCAGCAGGGGGGCGGGGTGTCCCGCCTGCGCCCATACGAGCGTGTGGGTTTCGGGCCGGTAGCGGCAGCACACGGCGCTGCCGAGGGCCGGCTGGGCCGACGCGTCCAGTAACTGGTTGAGCCAGGCCATGAGTTGGCCGGGTTCGCTGCCCGCCATGGCCATCCCGCGCACCGCGCCGAGCAGCATCGCCATGCCCGAGGCGACGGTGGTTCCGTGCCCGGTGAGTTCACCCACGCTCAACAGCGTTTCGCCGCCCGGCAGTTCGAGGGCGTCGTACCAGTCGCCGCCGATCAGCGCGCTCGTCGAGGCGGGCAGATAGCGGACGGCCACATCCAGGGCCGGCGCTCCTTGTCGCGGGAGCCGCAGGGAGCCGCGCCACGGCGGTAGCACAGCCTCCTGCAGCTCGACCGCGAGCCGGTGCTCGGTCTGCGCGAGGTGCCGTTGGCGTTGCAGCGAGTCACGGGTCTCGCGCACCGTCCGTTGGCTGCGGCGCAGTTCGCTGACGTCCCGCAGCACGGCCCACATCGAGGCGGTGCTGCCGTCGGCCGCGAGCACGGGCTCGCCCATCATGTGCACGGTCCGTACGCCGCCGTCCGGGCGCACGATCCGGAACTCCCCGTCGATCGGCTTGGCGTCGATGAGGCAGTCCGTCACCATCACCGTCAGCCTCGGCCGGTCCTCGTCGAGCACCACGGACGGCAATTCGTCGAGGGTGAGCGCGGGGGCGGCGGGGTCGCGGCCGAGGATCTGGTAGAGCTCGCCGGACCAGCTCGCCTCGTCGGTCAGCAGGTTCCATTCGGCGCTGCCGACCCGGCTGAGCAGCGAACCGTGCCCGGGTGCGGACGGCACGGTTCGGACCACGGCCGCCGCATCGTCGGGTGTCACGGGCACGGGCGGCGGTCCGTCCCGCAACTGCGCCAAGTGCTCGTCGAGATCGTTCAGTTGGTGCACGGCCAGATCGCACAGGGCACGCTGCCAGCGTCCTTCGGGGTCCGTGTCGTCGATCCGCGCGTCACGCCGCACGGCGTCCACGTCGCCGCGCAGCCGACGCGTCTGCGAAATCAGCGCGTCGACCGAGCCGCGTGGGGGCGGCTGGGCGGCTGGGTGGTCCGCCGAGAGATGGGACGGCATGACGTACTCCGATACAGGCCCGGTACGACCAAGGCTGAGGGAAGGACCGGTTACGACTCTTGCACAGCCCGCGACGCGCTGTAAGGGATTTGGCAAGAAGCGATGAGGTCATGCCTGTGGCATATGTCTACGTCCTCATGGAGTGCCCTGGCTCGGGTGGATCGAGTACGCGTGACAGTGGCCAAGTCGTAGACAAGATAGGCGAGTTGATGGAGTTGTGACAGTAGGCGCCGACTCCTTCAAGCGCGTGTTCGACGAGCGTGTGTGCGGCTGTCGAATGTCGTGCCCCGGGCGAGGGAATGGGGCATATGTACGGGGCCGTGCCGGGGCCGACAGCCACGCTCGGTCAGGAAGGCGGTCGCTCCTGAGCCCCGCAGGAGCTTCCGGCGTCCGCGAGCCGGCCGTACAGCAGGAAGTCGTCGACCTTCTCGTGCACGCACTTCGACGAACCGTACCCCGTGTGGCCCTCGCCCTTGTTGTCGAGCACGACGGCCGACGGGCCGAGCCGCTTCGCGGTCTCCACGGTCCAGCGGTACGGGGTCGCCGGGTCGCCGCGGGTGCCGACCAGGAGCATCTTCGGGGTGTCGACGTCGCGTACGTCCTCCCGGATGTAGTCGGTGCCCTTGGGGCGGCCGTAACACATGAGCACCTGGGTGAGCCGGTAGCGGCCGAAGACCGGTGAGGCCTCCTCGTACTCGGCACGTAGCCGGTCGAGATTCCTGGTGATCCGGGCGGCGGTGGGGCGGTCGGGATCGTCCGCGCAGTTGACGGCCATGAGCGCGGCCGGGAGGTTGTCGAGAGGGATGTCCGCCTCGTCGACGAGCCCGCCGTTGCCGGGCGCCGCGATACCGCCGGCGGAGAACCGCATCAGTCCTCGGGTGTCACCGTCCTCGACCAGCGATCGGAGCGCCTGCGACAGGGCGGGCCACAACTCCTTGCTGTAGAGGGCCTGTCCGAGGGCGCTCGCGAGATCCTGGCCGGAGAAGGGCTCGCCGAACTCCGTCGGCAGGGGATCCTCGTCCAGCGAGCGGACCAGGTCGACCATGTCCTCCCTGGCCGTGCGCGGATCCTGGCCGAACGCGCAGCTGATGTCGTCGGTGCACCAGGTGAGGAAGTCCTCCAGAGCGGTCTGCAGTCCTTCGGTGCCGGCGAGGGCCTGCTCATCGAGCGGCTCGGTGAGGGTGTCCACGCCGTCGAGCACCAGCCGGCCGGTCTTGTCCGGGAACTGGGCCGCGTAGACCGCGCCCAGCCGCGTTCCGTACGAGAAGCCGAGGTAGTTGAGCTTCTTGTCGCCGAGGGCATCGCGCATGATGTCCAGGTCCCGGGAGACGTTGACCGTGCCGATGTGCGGGAGCACGGGCCCGGAATGCTTGGCGCAGGCGTCGGCGGACTTCCTGATCAGCTTCAGCGCGGCCTGCGGATCGTCACTGTCCGGTTCGGTGTCCTCGGCGGGGCCGTCCGTCGGATCCGCGACCCCGTCCCCGCAGCTGACCGGCGAGCTCCTGCCGACGCCGCGTGGGTCGAAGGTCACCACGTCGTAGCCGTCCGTCAGGCCCATGAAGTAATCGCTGCCGGCGGCGAGTTCGCTGACTCCCGAGGCGCCGGGGCCGCCGAAGTTCAGCAGTACGGAACCCCTGGAATCGCCCGTCGCCCTGAAGCGGGCCATGGCTATGTCGAGCGTTGCGGCATCGGGTTTCGCGTAGTCGAGCGGAACGGTCACCTTGCCGCACTGCAGCTCCTCGGGGATCCCCATCCCGGCGTCCTCGCACTTGCCCCAGTCGATCTTCTGGTCGTAGAAGCGGGACAGACCGGGCCGCTCGGCCGCGGTCACCGGCTGATCGGCCGTGCCCGCCGTCGCCGGCCCGGCTCCCAGCAGAGCCTGTGGCGGCAACGCGACTCCCACCAGGGCCAGCGTCACAGCGCCGGCGAAAGCGCAGCGGTGGTGCGTGAACAGCATGGAACCCTCCAGGGACGCCCCGGCCCAGGACCGGGATTCCCCCTGGCTCACGATAAGGGCCCATCCCCGACCACGCCTCTGGACGAGCGCGACGCCCGCAGGGGACTTACCCTTCGCGCCGCACCGGCTCCACGGCCTTCGCGGGGGCGTCTCTCTGCTCGCCGAACGCCCACGACATGCGCGGCTCGACGACGAAGCGGAAGACGGAACGGACCGGCCCCGAGCACAGGAACGTGATCAGGCCGACGGCAGCCGCCGTGACCGCCAGCTCGCCGAGCGGGGAGTGCAGCCAGGGGTGGTCGTACCAGTCGAAGAAGCGGGACGACTTGATGATGAAGCCGTGCAGCAGGTAGCCGTACATCGTGCCCGCGCCCAGGGCCGTGAACCACAGGTGGCGTCCCGGCACCCAGGCCAGGAAGCAGGCGGTCAGGGCCAGCGCCAGGCAGAACAGCACAGGCGTGCTGAACAGGCCCACCCAGTTCGGCACACCCTGGCCCGTGACGCTGCTCTTGTGCAACAGCCACTTGGCGTCGAACCAGGGCGCCACCGCGTACGCCGCCACGCACGCGGCCACGCCCACCGGCACGGCGAGCAGCCGTACGCGCCAGGTGCGCAGCCGGTCGAAGTGCTCGGCCCGCAGCGTCAGGCCGAGCACGAAGAACGGCAGAAACTGCAGGGTCCGCTGGATCGAGATGTCCCCGCCGAGATCCGGTGAGACCGAGGCGAACACGGCGAGACCTATCGCGATCGGCACCGGGTGGCGCAGCGCCAGCCAGACCGGGGTGGTCAGCCGCCAGATGAACAGCGCCACCAGGAACCACATCACGTACCAGGGATCCAGCAGACTGAACGGATACTTCCAGTCGTCCTGCGCCCACCGGTAGAAGAGCGTGTACGCGCACTCGAAGACGAGATACGGCACGACGACACCCGTCAGCAGCCTGCGCACCCGCCCCGGCGCCATATCGAAACTCCGGGAGAAATAGCCGGAGATGAGCGCGAACGCGGGCATGTGGAAGGCGTAGACGGTCAGATACGCCGCCGTGGCGGCCCGGCCCCCGTACGTCAGCGGCTGCCAGGCGTGAGCGCAGGCCACCAGCACGATGGTGAGGTATTTCGCGTTGTCGAAGTACGGGTCCCGGCGGGCCGGCGGCGGCTTGGCCGGCGTTCTGGGCGGCGGCTCCGAGACCGCCACGGGTGCGGGGGCCGACACATCCTGCGACACCATGTCTCCAAGCTTCGACAACGTGGAACTGATCCCTCCCGCCCGCCACTGTCACATACGGCGCGGTGGTACGAGGCGTTCACATCTGGCTCGGCGGACACCGGTGGCTGAAACCCGATCCCGGGCCCGCACGGCCTCCGCCGGGCACTGAATTCCGTTGCCCGGCGGGCATGTGCGTGGTGGAGTGCCGGTATGGATCATGCGGCGGTACTGGAACTGTTCGACCGGGACATGCGCGAAGGAGCGCGGCCCGACGGCCCTGGCGCCGTGGTGGAACGTGCCGATTCGGTCGTGCGGCAGGTCGGATCCGCGCAGGGCTGGAACGGTGTCCTCTGGTCTCGGCTGTCGGGACTGGCGGAAGCCGACGTGGACGCGGTGATCACCGAGCAGGTGCGGTACTTCGCGGGCCTCGGCCGCGACTTCGAGTGGAAGCTGTACGGGCACGACCGGCCCGCGGACCTTGGCGGGCGGCTGCGCGCGGCCGGGCTCACCCCCGAACCGGAGGAGACGCTGATGATCGCCGAGTGCGGCGAGCTGAGCCTCGACGCCGAGCCGCCCGAGGGCATCGAACTCCGCCCGGTCACCGACCGCTCGGGCGTCGACCTCATGGTGGACGTACACGAGCAGGCCTTCGGCACGGACAGCTCCCGGCTCCGCCACCAACTGCTGGCCCAGCTCGACGCGGACCCGGACACGGTCGCCGCCGTCGTGGCCCTCGCCGGTGACGTGCCGGTGAGCTCGGCCCGTATGGAACTCACGCCGGGGGCCAGGTTCGCGGGCCTGTGGGGCGGCGGCACCGTCCCGGCTTGGCGTGGCCGCGGCATCTACCGCGCACTCGTCGCCCACCGGGCCCGCATCGCCGCCGCCCGCGGCTACCGCTACCTCCAGGTCGACGCCTCCGACCAGAGCCGCCCCATCCTCGACCGACTCGGCTTCGCAGCGCTGACCACGACGACGCCGTACGTGTACGCCCCGCGCTGACGCCCCCGACAGGCGGGAGGCGTGACGCGTCGCCGTCTCACAGATCGAGCTGGTACTCCACGGCCTTGAGCGTGGGCAGATAGCCGAGGGTGTCGTTGACGCGGCGCATGGGCGTGTTGCTGTCCGCCGTGTCGGTGAGCAGGGCGGCGAGATCGGGGTGGCGTCGGCGGGCCAGGCGGATCGAGTGGGCCTTCATCCAGAGGGCGAGGCCGTGTCCGCGGTGCTCGGGGAGTACGGCGGTTCCGTAGTGCTGACCGTCGCCCTGCCCGTCGCCGGGCACGACCAGCTCGGTGAAACCGACCACCGCCCCGTCCCTCGTATCCACCACGGCGACGGTGTTCAGCAGATCGCCGCGCTTGGCGATCGCCTCGGCCGCCGACACCACGCGTTCCACGTCCCACACCACCGTGCCGTAGTCGGTGCCCTCCATCGGCATGTCGTCCATGGCCCGCCGCGACTCGGCGTACGTCCGCGCCAGTTCGGGCGGCACGGTGCCCTCCCACTCGGTCAACCGGTAACAGTCATGGGCCTGTTCGGCGATCGCGTCGATCCGGGTGAGGTCGGCGTCGGCCAGCGGGAGCCGGGCATACGTCAGCGCCAGCACCCGGCGAAAGCCGCGTGCCGCCAGGAACAGATCGCCCGGAGAGCCCTCCTCGGCCTGCGCGAGGACCGACCGGCGCCCCTCGTGCCGCGCCGCGGCGACGGCCGCGTCCAGCAGGGCGCTGCCCACGCCCCGGCGCCGTTCGGCCCGGTGCACGGCGACTTCGAGCTCCGCGAGATGCCGCTGCCCCTCCTTCACGAAGAGCCGCAGAAAGGCGGACCCGACCGGCATCCCCTCGGCGTCGGCCGCGAGCCAGGCCCGCCGCCAGCTGGACGGGGTGGGTTCGGGGTCGGTGAGCGCGGTGATGCGAGGCGGCACGGGGTCTCCGTCACGGTGGGCTGCGGGTGGTGAAGTCGATCAGGGATCCGTAGCAGCCAAGCGTGACGGGGTTCGGCGTGCAACACGTTTTGTGCGGCAGGCCGTTGTGGTCAGCGGCGTGACCGGGACCGGTCCAGGGCGGTGACGCCCAGTGCCGCGAGGTCGATCCGGATCAGCCACTCGATCCGGTTCCTATGAGTGCCCCGTGGTGGTGAGCGCACTTCCGGTCCCGTCCACGAGCCACCCCGTGGCGTCCAGCGCCTCGCCCGCGATGTCGACCACGGAACGATCGTCGGTCACCGCCCGCACGGTGCCCGCAGGCGCACGCTCGTCCAACAACCGTGCCTTGTACGCGCTGTTCCTCAGCTCCCGCGCCAGCCCCGAGCCGACCTCCCGCCTCGCCAGCCGCTCGGCGGCAGTGGTATCGGTGGCGGTGAGAAGCACTCGTATCATCCGCACGTCCGCTCCCATCGCACGCTCGAAGATGGAGGCGGCCTCGGCCAGCACGCTCAGGGTGTTCGTATAGATGAGGTGCCGATGGCCGAGCTCGGCGAAGTTTCCCCAGACCGCTGTCAGATTCCGCTCAGTGATCCCGGCCCGGTGCGGGTCGCCCTCCGGCGCCGGATGAACCTGCCCCATGAGGTCGCCCTCGACGAGGGCATGAGCGACCTCCGCCCTCCTCAGCCGGTCCGAAACCTCCCAGCCCACCGTCGACTTGCCGACCCCCGCGCGCCCACCGATGAGCAGAACCTCCGCATGACCCATGCGAGCAGCGTGCCGGACCGGACGTACGCCACGCGACTTGGATTTGCCGTGCAGCCAGCCAGCCAGCGGGCGAGTCGGTCAGTCGGTCGGCTGGCCGGTGTGGTGGGTGCGGGCCCAGGTCTGCAAGGGGACCTCCCGTCCCCTCGACATACGCAGGACGGGTTCGGTGTCGACGAGGGTGAACCCGGTGGCCCGCGCGACCGCTCTGCTCGCCGTGTTGCCCTCCTCGATGCACAGGACCAGGCGCCGGGCGCCGGTGTGGCGCAGGGCATAGTCCGATACGAGGCGTACGGCTCTGGAGGCCAGGCCCTGACCGCGGTGGGCGGCGCCGACGCCGTAGGCGAGCTCGACGTCCCGTTCGTCCACCTGGTTGCGGAACAGCAGGACCTCACCGCGCGGCACGACACCGTCCGTGGTGATCGCGAACTGCGCCTTGCGCCCCTGAGCACGCGCCGCGAACGCCTCGGCGAGGTACGTGTGAGCCGCCGGAATGTCGAACGGCGAGGCCACGGGCGTCCAGCGCGCCATCTCGGGGTCGTCGTACAGCTCGACCAGAGCGAGCACATCGTCCGTCGACCACTCACGCAGCCGGATCCCGTCCCCTTCGAGGCGGAGTCCTGGCGGCAGGGCGAGCGACGGTCGGATGTCCATGCGTGGATCATGCCGCACGCCGCGTGGGCGGCCAAGACAGCCTCAGGCCTGTACGGAGACCTCATACGGAGGCCGGCCCGCGACGTGTACGCGCGGACCGGCTTTCCGCCCTCATCCGTGCAGACGTCCTCCTACGCCTGCTCCTACGCCCGCGGTGTGCGCTTCGTGCTCTTCGCCGATACAGCCGCGCACACGGCTCCCAGCACCACGGCGAGACCACCGATGATGATGTTGTTGACGATCACGCCCGTGTCCGGGCTCTCGCCCACGATCCACGGCGAGATGATCATCCACACACCTATGGCGCACATGGCCCAGCTCAGGCCGTACATCCGCTCCGGCGCTCTGGTGAATCCGAGTGCCAGCAGGCCTATCGCGATGCCCATGATGAGGTTGTGCGTCACGAGTGCGGGCTGGCTTGTAGTGAAGTGGAGAATCCACGGGGAGGTGGCACAGTACAGACCGAGCAGGAACACCGGTCCGTCCACGAGCGCCACATCGCGACCATCAAGCATGCGGGCATAACGGTCCCGCATTTCGTCTACGTCCGGGTGAGTGGTGATGTCACCTCTGGTGCGTGAGACGTCGGCCATGACTCGTCTCCTTCGTTCTCTGCAGGCCCGACCGCTCTGGTGCGGTATGCGGTAAGCGCCGCGTATCTTCATACTGCGCTTATTTTTTCCTTATGTGTAGTGGTCGGCGGGGCTGGAGGGGAGGAAGCAACGGTGGCTGACGTGCTCGCGCGGATACCGTCGGACATGTGGGCGACCCCGTACGTCGGTGCGCGGTTCCCGGGATCCGCGGCGGTACGCGACCGACCAGGCCTCATCGACGGCGCCAACTGCCAACTGTTCGCGTACGCGGTTCTCGAACTATTCGGCGTATTCAGCCTGGAACCCGCCGCCTGGCGCTCCAGCGACCTGTGGGCCGATATCCGGCTGACGCGCCGCGTCGCGGTCGCCCAGCCCCTGGACCTCGCCCTCTTCAACGCCACCGACGAATCGTGGGGCGCGCACGTAGGGGTCGTCGTGGGGGAGGGCCGGATCCTTCACCTGTGCGCCGAGGTCGGGCGCCCCGCGGTGTGGAGCATGGCGGAGTTCGCCGCACGAGAGCGGTACCGGACCCTGCTCGGCTTCAAGCGGATGCGCTGAACGCCAGCGAGGCAAGATGCGCCGCCCGCGACTCGGCGGTCTGGCCCTGCACCAGCAGGAACATCGCCTCCCTCACCAGGCGTTGGGCCTTGCTGGTCAGGGTCATCGCGCGCCCGCCTCCCGTCACCACCGCCGCGGTGGTGGCCGTGCGCATCACGTCGTAGGCCTGGGTGCGCAGAGCCAGTCGTTCGTCCAGGTGCTCGTGCGGCACCGGGTGGTCGGCCAGCGTGTAGGACCGGCGGCGGACCTCGTCGAGGCGGGTGCGCAGCGGAGCGGCGGTGTCGTCGTCCAGCAGAGCGAGGGCCGCCTCGGTGATGCCGAACACCGCCGGTGAGGCGTTCACCGTCTTCGTGCGGTCGGTCACGGACCACCGCTCGTACGGCACCCGCAGGGCGACCGCCTCCTCCGGCACCCGCAGGCCGTCCAGCTCCATGGACACCGTGCGGGTGGCCGTGAGGGCCGCGAGCCGCATCGGCGGTGACGGGCGCAGCCCCGGCTGCTCGCGTGCCTCGGTGAAGGCGAACACCACCTCGGCCGTGTCCGTCACGCCGGCGAGCAGCATCACGTCGTTCAGCCCCCAGCCCGTGTACCAGGGCACGGTGCCGTCGAACCGCCAGCCTCCGGGCTCGGGCACGGCCCGTACGGGAACCCGGGGAAAGGCACGGACATGGGCGTACGCGACCCCCGCCAGCAGTTCGCCCGTGGCCAGGGGGCGCAGCAGTTTCTCCCGTACGGGAGAGTCGTAGGTGGCGAGCACCTTCACGGGCGTGTGGTGCTGGGTCTGCACGAACCACGTGGAGCAGCAGGCCCCGGCCAGGATCTCCGCGGTCTCCCGTGCCACCGCGGCGGGCGCCGCCGACCCGCCGTACTCCGTCGGCGCGCCCACTCCGAGCAGTCCCGACCGCCTGACCGCGTCGATGTGGCTCGCGGGCACGGTCTCCTGGTCGACCCGCTCGGCATGTGGGGCGAGAAGGTCGTGCGCGAGCCGGTGGGCACGGGCGACGAGGGGATGAGGTGCGGTGGTCATGGGAGAAATTCTCGCGGCCGGGCAGCGCGGGGTGTCGAATCGGGGGTGTCTCGTTCGTGTAGGAGGTGGAAGGACACCACGACGCCAAGGAGGCCGTGATGAAGTACTACCTGCTCAGCGTGATGCAACCGGTCGGGGGCACGCCCGCCCCCGAGGTCCTCGAGGAGATCGGCAAGAACCTCGACGTCTTCCACCAGGAGCTGCGGGAGGCGGATGCCTGGGTGTTCGCCGGGGGACTGCACGGCCCGGAGTCCTCCACCGTGCTGCGGCCTCGCGACGGTGACGTCCTGATCACCGACGGCCCGTATGCCGAGGGCAAGGAGATGCTCGGCGGGATCTGCCTCATCAAGGCGCCCGACCTGGACGCGGCCCTGGAGTGGGGACGCAAGGCGGCCCTGGCGACGACCCTGCCGATCGAGGTGCGGCCCTTCATGGGCGAAGCCGACGGATGACCACGGACATCGAGGCCGTGTTCCGCGCGGAGTACGGCCGCGCCGTCTCCGTCCTCGTCCGCTTCCTCGGCGACATCGACCTCGCCGAGGAAGCGGTCCAGGACGCCTTCACCACGGCCGTGCAGCGCTGGCCGAAGACCGGCGTGCCGCCCAGCCCGGCCGGATGGATCATCACGACCGCCCGCAACCGGGCGATCGACCGGCTGCGCCGTGAGTCCTCCCGGCAGGCCCGGCACGCCGAGGCCGCCCTGCTGCACGCCCCCGACGCACCGCCCGAGGAGGGCCCCGTGCGCGACGACCGGCTCCGCCTCGTCTTCACCTGCTGCCACCCCGCCCTCGCCCTCCAAGCCCGGGTCGCCCTGACTCTGCGGCTGCTCGGCGGGCTGACCACGGCCCAGATCGCGAGTGCCTTCCTCGTGCCCGAGCCGACGATGGCGCAGCGACTCGTGCGGGCCAAGGCGAAGATCCGCAACGCGGGGATCCCGTACCGGGTGCCGCGCGACGCCGACCTCCCGGACCGGCTCACCGGAGTGCTGGCCGTCGTCTACCTGATCTTCAACCAGGGGTACGAGGGTAGGGAGGAGCTGTGCGCCGAGGCGCTGCGCCTCGGCCGCCTCCTCGCCGAGCTCATGCCGGACGAGCCCGAGGCAACCGGCCTGCTCGCGCTGATGCTCCTCGTCGAGTCGCGCCGGGACGCCCGGCGGGACGACGACGGCGTGCTGGTGCCGCTGCCGGAGCAGGACCGCGCCTGCTGGGACCGCGATCTGATCGCCGAGGGGCAGGAACTCGTCCGTCGTTGCCTGCGCCGGAACCAACCGGGCCCGTACCAGATCCAGGCCGCCATCCAGGCCGTCCACAGCGACGCTGAGACCGCGGACGCCACGGACTGGAATCAGATCCGGCAGCTCTACGACCAGCTCCTGGCTCTGGCCCCGAGCCCGGTCGTGGCCCTGAACCGGGCCGTCGCCGTGGCCGAGACCGAGGGCCCGCGGCAGGCCCTCGGCCTCGTGGACGCCCTCGACCTCGACGACTACCGCGTCCTCCACGCCGTCCGCGCCGACCTGCTGCGCCGCCTGGGCCGCGACACGGAGGCCGCGCGGGAGTACGAGGCGGCCATCGCGCTCACCGAGAGCGCGGCGGAACGTGCGTTCCTCGACCGTCGCCGGAGGGAACTCACACGCTGAGCGCCTCCCGCACCGCCGCCACCGACTCCTTCCCGCCCGCACCGGACGAGGTGACCCGCCCGGCCTCCAGGACGAAGTACCGCTGCGCCGCCCGCATCGCGAAGCCCACGTGCTGCTCGACCAGGAGCACCGAGAGCCCGCCGCGGGCGGCCAGCGCGAGGATCGTCTCCTCGATCTCGGCCACGACCGACGGCTGGATGCCCTCGGTCGGCTCGTCCAGGAGCAGCAGCCGCGGCTCGGTGACCAGGGCCCGGGCGATGGCGAGCTGCTGCCGCTGACCGCCCGAGAGCAGCCCCGCCCGCCGGTTCGACAGCGTCCGCAGCGCCGGGAACAGGTCCAGTGCCTCGGCGATCGCCGCCTTGCCGCGCTTGCGCCCGTCCGCGACCAGCTGAAGGTTCTCGGCGGTCGTGAGGTGGGGGAAGGCCTGCTGACCCTGCGGTACGTACGCCATGCCGCGCGCCACACGCTCATGCGGCTTGCGGCGCGTGACGTCCTCGCCATCGAAGCGGACCGCGCCGCTGGACGGGGTGAGCAGTCCGACGGCCGCCCGCAGCAGGGTGCTCTTGCCGGCGCCGTTGTGCCCGAGCACGGCGGCCACGCCGTCCTTCGGCACCTCGACCGACACCCCGTGCAGGACGGTGCTGCGGTGGTAACCGACGCGGACGTTGTCGATCTCCAGCATCACGCCTCCTGTACGGCCGCGGGGGCCGCGGTGTCGAGTACGTCCCCGGCGGCGGCGTGCCCGAGGTACACCTCCTGCACCTTGGGATCCGCCTGCACCTCGGCCACCGTTCCCTCGCTCAGCACCTTGCCCGCGTGCAGCACGCTGACGCTGCGCGCGAAGGACCGCATGAAGTCCATGTCGTGCTCGATGACGACCACGGTCCGCTCCTCGCTGATCCGCTCCAACAGCTCACCGGTGGCCTGCCGTTCGTCATGGCTCATCCCCGCGACCGGCTCGTCGAGCAGCAGCAGCCGTACGTCCTGCACGAGCAGCATGCCGATCTCCAGCCACTGCTTCTGCCCGTGCGCGAGGGTCCCGGCGGGGCTGTCGGCCAGCTCCGCGAGCCCCACCGTCTCCAAGGCCCGCGCGACGGACTCCGGAACGCCCTTGCGGCGCCGCAGCATCGTCAGCATCCCGCGTCCTGCGCCCGCCGCGATGTCCAGGTTCTGAAGGACGGTCAACTCCTCGAAGACCGTGGCCGTCTGGAACGTACGGCCGATGCCCGACCGGGCGATCTTGTGGACGCTGCGCCCGAGCAGCTCCTCATCCCCGAAGAGCGCCGAACCCTCCGCCTTCACCAGACCGGTGACGGCGTCGACGAGCGTCGTCTTGCCCGCGCCGTTCGGCCCGATGAGGAAGCGCAGATCGCCCGGCTGTACGTCCAGGTCCACGCCGTCGACGGCCTTGAACCCGTCGAAGGACACCCGCAGTTGCCGTATCCGAAGACCCGAGAGCTCACTCATGCTGCTTCTCCCACAGGAAGGGCAGGCGACGGTTCCTCACTCGCATGCGACGCCCTGCGCCGCCGCACCATCCCCACCAGCGAGGCGAGACCGCCCGGCAGGAACGCCAGGGCCACGATGAACAGCAGCCCCTGGAAGTACGTCCAGGCCGCCGGGAACTCCTCCGACAGCGCCGTCTTGGCCCAGGCGACCCCGATCGCGCCCAGTACCGCGCCGGCCAGGCTCGCCCGGCCGCCGACCGCCGCGCCGATGACGAACTCGATGGACGGCACGATCCCGATCATCGCGGGCGAGATGATGCCGACCGCGGGCACGAACAGCGCACCCGCGAGCCCTGCCATACCCGCCGCGACGACATACGCGACGAGTTTCACATTCGCCGGGTCGTACCCGAGGAAGCGCACCCGCTCCTCCGAGTCCCGTACGGCGACGAGGAGTTCGCCGTACCGGCTGTGGATCAGCTGCCGGGCGAGGGCGATCAGGAGCAGCAGGGCGGCGGCGATGATGAAGTACACCATCCGCTGGTTGATCGGGTCGTTGAGGTCGTAGCCGAAGAAGCCCTGGATGTCGGTGAGTCCGTTGGTGCCGCCGGTGGTGGCCTGCTGGCCGATGAGCCAGATCGCGAAGGCCGCGGTGAGCGCCTGGCTGAGGATCGCGAAGTACGCGCCCTTGACCCGGCGGCGGAAGATGAACGAACCGAGCAGCGCGGCGACCAGCATCGGCAGCAGTACGGTCGCGGCGAGTGCGAACACGGGGTTCGCGAACGGCTGCCACCACCACGGGAGTTCGGTGGCCGTGCCGTACAGCTGCATGAAGTCGGGGAGGTTGCCGGGCCCGGCGTCGGCGATCTTCAGGTGCATCGCCATGGCGTAGCCGCCGAGCCCGAAGAAGACACCCTGTCCGAGCGTGAGCAGCCCGCCGCGTCCCCAGGCGAGGCAGATGCCGACGGCGACCATCGCGGTGCACAGGTACTTGGCGAGCAGACCGAGCCGGAAGTCGGAGAGGGCCAGCGGTGCGAGGGCGAACAGGGCCACGGCTGCCGCGGCGAAACCGGCCCAGGCCCGCGCGGAGCGTCCCCTGAGAGCGGAGCGTTCCTTGAGGAGGGGCAGACGGGAGTCGGTCATACGAGGCTCCTCGTGCGCAGGGTGTACAGCCCTTGGGGCCGCCACTGGAGGAACGCGACGATGCCTACGAGGACGAGCACCTTCGCGACGCTGACGGTGGTGGAGTACTCGAGGACGGACTGCAGGACG
The DNA here is from genome assembly GCF_000716805.1 of Streptomyces yerevanensis. Classification (NCBI taxonomy): domain Bacteria; kingdom Bacillati; phylum Actinomycetota; class Actinomycetes; order Kitasatosporales; family Streptomycetaceae; genus Streptomyces; species Streptomyces yerevanensis. Next base: position 44,847 of record NZ_JNWJ01000008.1, read on the forward strand.
CCAAGGACGAAGGCGACGATCACGGTGCCCTTGAGCTGTCCGATGCCGCCGACCACGATCACCAGGAAGGCGTCGATGATGATGTTGGTGCCCATCGTGGGACCGATCGGACCGACCAGCGTCAGGGCGACGCCCGCTACTCCGGCGAGTCCGGATCCGATGAAGAAGGCCGTGCGGTCCACGCGTTCGGTGGAGATGCCGGACACCTCGGCCAGATCGCGGTTCTGTACGACGCCTCGGATCCGGCGTCCCAGCGAGGTCATCCGCAGCGTCAGCGACAGCGCGACGACCGCCGTGATCGCCAACCCCAGGATGAACAGACGGCTGTTGGCGACCGTGAGCGGATCGTCGCCGCCGATGAGCGTGATGTTCCCGGTGAGCAGGTCGGGCGCGCGGGTCTGCACATTGGGCGCGCCGAAGATGTCGCGGGCGAGCTGTTGGAGCATCAGCGAGACACCCCAGGTGACGAGCAGCGTGTCGAGAGGGCGCAGATACAGGCGGCGGATCAGCAGCCACTCCAGCAGCGCGCCGAGTGCCCCCGCGACCAGGAAGGCGACGGGCAGCGCGACGAGCAGCGACAGACCGGCGCTGGTGATGGACTTCTGGAGGACGTACGTGGTGTAGGCGCCGGCCATGATGAACTCGCCGTGGGCCATGTTGATGACGTTCATCTGGCCGAAGGTGAGCGAGAGACCGAGCGCGATGAGCAGCAGCACGGCACCGATGCTGATGCCGGTGAAGGTCTGACCGAGGATCACGGTCATACGGCGGCTCCGGGGAGGCGACGGGACGCGGGGGCCTCTTCGGGAAAAGCGGCCCCCGCGTGACGGGCGGTCAGGACAGGCCGGAGGCCCAGGAGTAGCCCTTCAGATACGGGTCCGGCTTGATCGCCTTGCCGGAGTCCCACACCTGCTCGATCAGCCCATCGGTGCCGATCTTGCCGATCCGGGCGGTCTTGTAGATGTGCTGGGACGCGCCGTCGACGGTCACCTTGCCCTCAGGGGCGTCGAAGGTGATGCCGTCCGAGGCCGCCTTGACCTTCTCCGGGTCGAAGGACTTGGCCTTCTCCACCATCGCCTTCCACAGATAGACCGAGGTGTACGCGGCCTCCATCGGATCGCTGGTCGGTTTGTCCTGGCCGTACTTGGCCTTGTACGCCTTCACGAACTCGGTGTTCGCCGCGCCCGCGGTCGTCTGGTAGTAGTTCCAGGCCGTCAACTGGCCCGCCAGATACTGCGATCCGATCGACTTGACCTCTTCCTCGGCGATCGACACCGAGACCACCGGCATGCTCGTGGCGGTCAGACCCGCGGACTTGTACTCCTTGAAGAAGGCCACGTTCGAATCGCCGTTGAGGGTGTTGAAGACCGCGTCGGCCTTCGACGCCTTCACCTTGTTGGCGATCGTGCTGAACTCCGTGGAGCCCAGCGGTGCGTAGTCCTCGCCGAGCACCTTCATGCCGTTGGCCGCCGCGTACGCCTTGATGATCTTGTTGGCGGTCCGCGGGAAGACATAGTCGCTGCCGACGAGGTAAATCGACTTCTTGCCCTGGCTCTTGAGGTAGTCGAGCGCCGGCACGATCTGCTGGTTGGTGGTGGCACCCGTGTAGAAGATGTACGGGGATTCTTCAAGTCCCTCGTACTGCACGGGATAGAACAGCAGGGACTTGTTCTTCTCGAAGACGGGTTTCACGGCCTTGCGGCTCGCGGAGGTCCAGCAGCCGAAGGTGGCCACGACCCGGTCCTCCCGGATGAGTTTGCTGGCCTTTTCGGCGAAGGTGGGCCAGTCGGAGGCGCCGTCCTCGCTGATCGGCTTGATCTTCTTGCCGAGCACACCGCCCTTGGCGTTGATCTCGTCGATCGCCAGCTTCAGCGAATCGCGTACGGTCACCTCGCTGATCGCCATCGTGCCGGACAGCGAGTTGAGCAGGCCGACCTTGACGGTGTCACCGCTGGTGTCCGCTTTGGCCGCCTTGTCGGACGAGCCGCCCGCGTCGGTCTTTGCGCCGCACGCGGACAGCGCGACGGCAGCCGCGAGTGCGGCGGCTCCCGCCACCATCCGGCGTCGGAAAATACTGGAACCGCTGGACAAATGAACCCCCTCGTCCGATGAGGACAAGCTCGTGAAGTGCGGACCACAGCTTCAAGTCGACTCGTTTCCGAGGCGTTTCGCTCAACGGCTCCGTCTGTATCTTCCGGCTCTCAGGGGAGGCAAATAATGCCCGGAGACGGAATTCGTTCCAGGAATTCACGATCCGCCCGTGGGATTCCCATGGCATCGGCACCACGTCGATGGCCGAGTCGTCGGTGATGCCGGTGTCCCTGGATGCCGCCACCGCCCCTCCACCTGCGTGTTCGCATGATCGCCGTTCGTGTTTTGACCTGCCCATGCCTATATGCAGGGCATATGTTGCCTCGTCCTTTACCGGTGATCCGCAAAGGTGGGACCGCTCCCATCGGCCCAGAGATCCCTAGGAACAAGAGTCATGATGAAGCGTCAAATACGCACGCGCGCAACGGTCTACACGATCGCGGGACTGGTCGTCGCCGGCACCGTCGCGGCGGGCATCAGCGTCGCCTCACCGGAACAGGAACCGAGCGCCCGGCACAAGCCCGCGGCCAAGGCCGGCAAGGGGCAGATCGCCGCCCTCTTCGACCAGTGGAACGCTGCCCTGCAGACCGGCGACCCCGAGAAGGTCGCCGACCTCTACGCCAAGGACGCGGTGCTGCTGCCCACCCTGTCGCCCGAGGTGCGTACGGACCGCGCCGGCATCGTCGACTACATGGAGCACTTCCTGCTCAAGAAGCCCAAGGGCGAGAAACTCAGAACCGTCATCAACGTCCTGGACGGCAACTCGGCGATCGACGCCGGTCTGTACGAGTTCCACGTCACCGACCCGGAGACCGGCAAGAAGAGCACCCTCGAGGCCCGCTACACCTTCGAGTACGAGAAGCGCGACGGCAAGTGGCTGATCGTCAACCACCACTCCTCGGTGGTGCCGTCCGCGAGCTGATCCTCACGCCGTGCCGTTCGGCGTGGGGGCCGCGTGCCGGGAGTCGCAATGCTTGAGGAAGCGACTTCCGGCACGCGGTCCGGGGCGTCACCGGATCAGGCAGTGCGGTCCGGCTGACTCGCGGACCCGGACCCGGAGCCGTCCGCCTTCCGCTCTGCCGCCGCTGCCTCCTCCGCGAGCACCTGCTTCTTCGAGGCGCGCAGGCTGGTCACCGTCGTCACGGCGAGGACCAGGACGATGAAGCCGAGCGAGAAGGGGATGGAGATCTCAGGCACGTGGACGCCGGACTCGTGCAGCGCGTGCAGCACCAGCTTCACGCCGATGAAGCCGAGGATGATCGACAGGCCGTAGCTGAGGTGGACCAGCCTCTTGAGCAGGCCGCCGATGAGGAAGTACAGCTGGCGCAGGCCCATCAGCGCGAAGGCGTTGGCGGTGAAGACGATGTACGGGTCCTCGGTCAGACCGTAGATCGCGGGGATCGAGTCCAGCGCGAACAGTACGTCCGTGGAGCCGATCGCCAGCATGACCACCATCATCGGGGTCATCACGCGCTTGCCGTTCTCCACGATGAACAGCTTCGTGCCGTGATAGCGGTCGGCGACGCCGAAGCGCTTCTCGACGGCCTTGAGCAGCTTGTTCTCCTCGTACTCCTCCTCGTGCTGGTCGTGGCGGGCGTCCTGGACGAGCTTCCAGGCGGTCCAGATCAGGAAGGCGCCGAAGATGTAGAAGACCCAGGAGAAGGTCGAGATGATCGCCGCGCCGGCCGCGATGAAGATCGTCCGCAGCACCAGCGCCACCAGCACACCGACCATCAGCACCCGCTGCTGGTACTTGGCCGGTACCGAGAACTTCGCCATGATCAGCACGAAGACGAAGAGATTGTCGACGCTGAGCGACTTCTCGGTGATGAATCCCGCGAAGAACTCACCGGCCGGCTGACCGCCGCCGAACACCGCCACGCCGAGCCCGAAGATCACGGCCAGGGCTATCCACACGGCCGACCAGATGCCGGCCTCCTTGATGGACACCTCATGCGGCTTGCGCCCGATGAAGAAGTCCACGGCGATGAGCACACACAGGGCTGCGACGGTCAGCAACCAGATATTGAGAGTGACATTCACGGTTCGTTCCTCCGGAGGATTGCTCGTGAGAATCATTCTCATCAGCGGGGCGTTTTGGCAACGCCCCGCTGATCCTTCGGAACGGGTGGCGCATCGCTGTGACCTGGGACTCTTTGTCCTGTTCTGGTCCTGCTTCGGTGGTCAGCCGCCGATTCTGGCCGCGATGACCGGTGTGAGCCTGTCGGCGATCGCGCGATGCCCCTGGTCGTTGGGATGGACCGAGTCCGTGAGGTCGCCCGAGCCCAGCCAGCCCGTCGTATCGACGAAGGAGACCCGCAGGTCGCCGCCGTCGACAGCCGCCTTCACGGCCGCCTCGGTCTGCGGGACGAACCGTCCGCGGAACGTCTCCAGTGCGAAGATCCAGGCCTGCGGATAGGCGGCACGGACCTTGCGTAGCAGGCTGCTGTACGCCGACTGGAACTGCGCGGTGCTCACCCCGTGGCCCGCGTCATTGGTGCCGAGGTTGATGACGACCGCGTCCGCCCGGTAGCGGCCGAAATCCCAGTCGGGCGTCGACGCGTTGGGATTGAGCTTGGTGAACTGCCGCTCCAGGCCCACGCATCCGTCCGCCGCGGCGACCAGACAGGCGCCGCCCTGGGCGATCTGTGTGTGCTCGGCATCGAGCCGTTCCCCGATCAACCAGCCATACGCGGTACGGGCGTTCTGCGATGACGTCGTGCCCACGGTGATCGAGTCGCCGACGAACTCGATCAGCTTGCCCGGCGCCGGCGGTGCGAAGGTCGTCGCCCCGCTGTCGAGGACCAGCCCCTGGAACACGGCGTCGCCGCGGTAAGAGCCCGCGACCACCTGGTAGTTGACCTGGAGGGTGTGGTTCCCGGCGGACAACGCCGACGGAGTCAGGTTCACCGTCCCCTTGACGTCGTCGTAGAACTTCACGGGCCCGTCGTCGATCCGTGCCCAGAAGTCGATCGTGTTCCGCTGCTTCAGCTGCACGGTCCTGCCGGTGAAGCCGACCCGGTAGTACGCGCCCGCCCAGTACGGGGTGTAGAGGGTGCTCGAGCTCTGCGTGTCCCAGCGTCCGACGAACTTGATGTTCGGGTCGCCGGGCTGGCCGGGAGCCGCCGCTCTCACGGGACTGGCCGTGGCGGTGCCCAGCCGGGAGCTGATGGCCGGTGCGAGGCGACTGGCGAACTTGCTGTGACCCGCCTCGCTGGGGTGCCCGTTGCCGTCCTCGTAGTCGGCGCCGTCGCTGAGCCAGCCCGTGGTGTCGACGTAATGCACCTTGGCGTCACCGGAGTTGTTGCGGGCGCTGACGGCGGCCCTGGTCTCGGTGACGTACCGCTTCTTGAGTGTCTGCACCGCGAACAGGGCCGCGTTCGGGTACTTGGCGCGGATGTCCCGCAGGAACGTGGTGTACGCCGACTGGAACGCGGCGCCGGTCACGCCGTGCCCGATGTCGTTGGTGCCGAGGTTGATGACCACGGCGCTCGCTTCGTAACGCGAGAAGTCCCAGTTCTGGCTGCCGGTGCTGCCCGTCCTGAAGAACTGGCCGCTCAGACCGGTGCACCCGGACTGGGCGACGAGGCAGTAGCCGGCGCGGGCGATCCGGGTGTGCCGCATCTTCAGCTGCTCGCCGGTCTTCCAGGCGTACGAGTCGACTGCGAGCCGGTCGGTGAGGGCGCCCGCGGTGATGGAGTCGCCGACGAACTCGATCAGCCCGGACGGCGTGGCCGGAGCGACGGTGCGTGCGCCGGAGTCCAGTACCAGGCCCTGGAAGACGGTGTCGCCGGAGCGGTAGGAGATACGCAGGGTGTGGGTGCCCGCGGGCAGCGGCTGGGGAGTGAGGTTCACGGTTCCTCGTACGCCGGCGTGGAAGACGTCCGGCTTGCCGTCGATGCTGACGTAGAAGTTGACCGCGTCCCGTGCCTTGACCCGCACCGTCGTGCCGGTGAAGGACGTCTGCAGGTAGGCGCCGCTCCAATGGGGGGTGGCCGCGGTGCCGGAGCTGGTGTCCCAGCGCCCGACATAGACGATGTTGGGATCGGACACCGAGCCGTCGCCCGGAGCGGCCCCCGCGGGGGAGCCACTGCCCGCCCAGGACAGCAGGCAGGCGACGAGAGCGACAGTGAGGACGGCTTGCAGCGCGCGTCTGGCTCGGCGGCACAGTGCGCGCGGGTGGGGGGTGGTCTGCACGGAGTTCCCTTTCAACCGAAGGGCTGGGAGCGCTCCCAGTAGCAGCTTTTCGAGAGAAGCAATGAAACGGATGAGCGTCAAGGGATTCGACGGACCCAATAGAAAGCGCTGTCATAGCTCTCGACAAGCCCTACGGCTGCGGCTCATCCTTCAGCTGACGCGTGGCATGAGCGCGACAGAGGGAGCTCCCCATGATCAGACGCAGGGCGGTACTGGCTGCGGCGGGCGGTACGTTCCTCGGCAGTGCCCTGGCGACGGGCACCGCACGGGCCGACGCGACCATCGCGGTCAACCCCGGTACGACGTACGGACGTTGGGACGGCTGGGGCACCTCCCTTGCCTGGTGGGCGAACGTGTTCGGGGCACGCGACGACTTCGCCGATGCCTTCTTCACCACCAAGTCCGTCGCCTACAACGGCCGTACGCTGCCGGGTCTGGGCCTGAACATCGCCCGCTACAACCTCGGCGCGTGCAGCTGGAACAGCGTGGAGGGCGACAGCATGGTGGCCTCGCCCAACATCCCCCGCTTCAAGCAGATCGAGGGCTTCTGGCAGGACTGGAACAACGAGGACCCGGCGTCCTCCGCCTGGAAGTGGTCCGCGGACGCCGCCCAGCGCGCCGCGCTCGTCAAGGCGACCAGCCGTGGCGCGGTCAGTGAGCTGTTCGCCAACTCCCCGATGTGGTGGATGTGCCTCAACCACAACCCCTCGGGCGCCGCCGACGGCGGCAACAACCTCCAGTCCTGGAACTACCGCCAGCACGCCTCCCACCTGGCCGCCACCGCCCTGTACGCGAAGAACAACTGGGGCGTGAACTTCGCGACCGTCGACCCGTTCAACGAGCCCTCGTCCAACTGGTGGACGGCCACCGGACGGCAGGAGGGCTGCCACATGGACGCCACCGTCCAGTCGGCCGTCCTGCCGCACCTGCGGAGCGAACTCGACAAGCGCGGACTGACCGGTACGCGGATCTCGGCCTCCGACGAGACCAGCTACGACCTGGCACGTACGACGTGGAACTCGTTCAGCTCGTCGACCAAGGGGCTGGTCAACCGCTTCAATGTGCACGGCTATCAGGGCTCCGGCGGCCGACGCGACCTCCTCTACACCGACGTCGTCACCACGGCGCGCAAGCAGCTGTGGAACTCCGAGTACGGCGACAGCGACGGCACCGGCCTCACCATGGCGAGCAACCTGTGCCTGGACTTCCGCTGGCTGCACCCCACGGCCTGGTGCTACTGGCAGGTGATGGACCCGTCCGCCGGCTGGGCGATGATCCACTACGACGAGAACACGCTCCAGGCCGGCGCCGTCCAGACCAAGTACTACGTGATGGCCCAGTTCAGCCGCCACATCCGCCCCGGCATGACGATCCTCGACACGGGCGTCGGCTACGCGGTGGCCGCCCTGGACGCGGCGGCCCGACGCCTGGTCATCGTGGCCGTCAACACGGGCGCGGCCCAGACCCTGACCTTCGACCTCTCCCGCTTCGGCACGGTGACCGGCGGCACGGGCGGCCTGGTCCGCCGCTGGAACACGGCCACCGCAGGCGGCGGCGACCTCTACACGGAACGCGCGGACACGTACCTCAGCGGCAAGCTGCTGCGGGTGCCGTTCGGGGCGGGTGCGGTGCAGACACTTCAGGTGGATGGCGTGGCGGTGTGAGGTGCTGCCGGCGCAGGGCACACAAAAGACCTACGAGACGGGCTCCCTGCGCCGGCATTGTCCGGATCAGGTTCTAGGGGTCGCCGTCCAGTCCACTTGCTCGACTTTTCAGCCTCTCAGCCCGACAGTCGCAGTCGGCCCGAGCGGAAGCCGAAGCTTTCCGCCGAAGTCGGCTACTCCGGTCGAACTCCCTCGCTCGTCCCGTAGGCACTTTCAGTTTAGCGCGGTCCATAGCATATGGAACCCCCCAAAACAAGATTTTTCTCGTATTCCTCGCGCTCGAAGCTCACGGCTACGCAGTCGCCGCGTACGGGCGCAGCAGCAGGTGGTGCCGGAGTGAACTGTGACGGCCGGGCTCGCCACGTGCGGCCAGGGTGGGCAGCCGGTGCCGAGACCGGAATGCGGGCTTTCCCCCGCCCGGGGCGGTCTGCCGCCGACGTGGACCGGGACAGCTTCCTGCCGCCGTTCACCGTGTCGCGGGCCGGTCGCCGTGCGCCATCGCGATCCGCGTCCTCCTCTCTGCGTCACTCGTTGTGGAGTACCTCCGCGATCGTGAGCCGGGCCGCCCTGCGGGACGGGACGAAGGCGCCCAGGCTGGTGATCGTGAGGCCCGCGAAGGTCAGGGCGGTGAGGGAGAGGGGCTGCCAGACGTCCGTCATGTACGCGGGGAGGGCGAGGTCCGCCGCTTCGGCCATCTCCGGGACGATCAAGTGGTGACCGGCGATGCCGAGGGGGATGCCGAGCAAGCCGCCGGCCACGCCCAGCGCCGCCATCGAGGACACCATCATCACCGTCACCTGACGCGGCGTCATGCCGATGGACTTGAGCATCCCCAGGTCGCGGCGGCGCTCGCGGGTGTTGAGCACGACCGTGTTGAAGACGCCGAGGGACGCGACCGCGGCCAGCATGAGGGTGAGGATCGACGCCGAGCTGATGATGGTCTGGGTCACGGCGTTCGGGCCGTTCGCCGTCAGGCTGACCCCGGCATCGGCGGCCCGAGCCGCGGACATGTAGGCGTCCGTGTCCGTGCCTTGAGCGAGCTTGACGTGATAGGCGATGGCTTCCTCTTGCGGCGCCAGCGCGGTCATCGTTACCCAACTCGCATACACATTACGGGCGTTGCCGCCGAATGCCTCGCCGACGACCGTCACGCGTTCCCGACGGTCGCCTTTCTCCAGGAGAATGCTGTCGCCGACCTCCAGGCCGCGCTCGCGCAGGAACGGCGTCGGGGCGACGATCTCGTCCGTGTCGCGCATCCACCGTCCCTCGACGAGTACGTCGCCCATGGCGGGCCGGTCCCCCCGCCGGCCTTCGACATCCACCCCTCGCGGGTACCCGGCGGCGCGCGCGTCGACGTACCCCCGGGCGGTTACCTCGCGCGCGCCGGGCAGGGAGCGCAGGAGTGACTCGAGTTCCCGGTCCCCATGCTCCGGATCGATTGCCCGGCCGTCCTTGAAGCTGCCGGTGTACACCACGACTTGGTAGGCGTCTTCGCCCACACTCCCGAACCGGGTCATCGTCGTGGCCAGGCCCGTCGCGAACGTCACGGTGGTCACCCCGAGGACCACGGCCACGAGTGTGAGCGCGCTGCGGCCCGGGCGGGCGAACGGCAGCCCCAGGCCCAGGCTGACCGAGCGCGGCAGTCCGCTGCCCGCCAGTCGGCGCTGGATCCGCAACGCGCGCCCGGTGCGCTGCGCGCTGCCCGCGCTGATCGCCCGCGCCGCTGACATCCGGTGCGCGCGCAACGCGGGAATGAGCGCGGCGAGAACGACGACGGACGGCAGGCCCAGCAGAGCGACGGCGTTCACCCAGGTCGGGACGCCACCGACGCTGTCGCGCAGCACGCCCGCGTCGGGACCCGTGAAGGCGAACTCCAGCAGGGGCCGGGCCAGGACATTGCCGATGACGGTGCCGAATACGCACCCGACGACCGCCGGGACGGACACCATCGCGAGGTAGACGCCGACCACTTGGCCGGGTGTGAAGCCGATGGCCTTGAGTATCCCGATGTGCCGGAAGCCGGAGATGACCGCGCCGCTCACCACGTTGCCGACGATCAGCACCGCCACCAGGACCCCCAGGATGCCGAAGGCCATCAGGTACGGGGCGTAGGCCCGGGCCGAACTGCCGATCTGCTGTTTGACGGTGAGATACGACTGCGAGGCGGTCAGTGAGTCCGGCGGCAGGCCGGCGGTGACGGCGGACAAGCCCGAGCGGATCCCTCCTTCCGTCGAGGACTCCTCGAACCGGAAGAGCATCTGCGTGGCGGCTGGACGCAGGCTCGCGATCTGACCGGGCGCGACCCAGGCGTCGGCCGACCGGCTCAGGGTGAAGGCGTACCCCACGATGGTGAGACTTGGTCCACCGGGCACCTTGAGTTGCTTGCCCAGTGCCTTCGTCCCCCAGCCCGGGCTGCGGTTCAGGACGATCTCACCGGGGCGGGTGGCCCAGCGGCCGGCCCAGAGGTCCAGGCGGTCCACCGGACCGCCCGGCCCCGCACGGCCGACGACCGCGAGGCCGGAGTCCAGGCCGAACGACTGGGCGGTCGTGCGCGGCAGGTCCAGCACGGCCTGCCGGAAGGGACCCGCGGAGGCCTCGACGCCCGGCTGGCGGGCCGCGCGCGCGAGTTGGGCGTCCGAGGCCTTGCCGGGGTCGAACGTGGCGACGGCGTGGGCGCCGCGCTGCTTGCCGAAGGCGCGGTCGAAGGGGGCGGAGGCGGCGTCCACCAGGCCCAGCGCGACGACGATCGTCCCCGTGGACATCAGGACGACCAGGCCGATGACGAACGTCTGCAGCCTGCGACGGCGTACGGCCCCACGCGCGGCCCGCCACACGGCGCTCACGCGGTCCGTCCCAGGGGCTTCGCGTCGTGTGCAGCGGTCTTTTCGTCGTTCTCGTCCAGGGTGTGCTCCCCGACCACGCGGCCATCCGCCAGCTCGACCAGCCGACTCGCGCAGCGTTGCGCGAGGCGCTCGTCGTGCGTGACCAACAGCAGTGTCTGGCCTATCTGGTTGAGGTCGAGCAGCAGATCCATCACCTGCTCGCCGGCCCGGCTGTCCAACGCGCCGGTCGGCTCATCGGCCAGCAGCAGGGCGGGTCGGTTGATCAGGGCGCGGGCGACGCCGACGCGCTGGCGTTCGCCGCCGCTGAGTACCGCGGGATACGCGTTCTTCCGGTCGGCGATGCCGAGTTCGTCGAACAGTTCCAGTGCGCGCCTGCGGGCCTGTGCGGCCGGGGTTCCGGTCAGCTGGGCGGCCAGCGCGACGTTGTCGAGGGCCGACAGGTCGTCGATGAGGTTGAAGAACTGGAAGATCATGCCGATCCGGCGGCGCCGGTACAGCGCCAGCGCCTTCTCGCCGAGCCTCCCCACGTCCTCGCCGTGCACGAGGACCGCACCGGATGTCGGACGGTCGAGCCCCGCGATCATGTTGAGCAGCGTCGACTTGCCGCAGCCCGACGGCCCCATCACCGCGACCGCCTCCCCGGCCCGGATCTCCAGCGATACGCCGTCCAGCGCCGCCGTCTCGCCGTACTCCTTGCGCACGCCGTCCAGCCGTACGACGACCTCTCCCGTGCCCGTGCTCTCTCCTGTGACCATGAACAGGACGGTAAGGCGGCGAGCCCGCCAGGACATCCGTCCCCGGATGGCAAACCCCGGCCTCTTTCGGCTCGTCTCGTCCCAGGGATGCAGGCGCCTGCATCCGGAGGATGATGCGCATCGCGGGCCGCTCTGCGAAGGTGAGCGTGTGTGGTCGTCGGGGGTGGGCCGGCTTGTCGCGGCGCTGGTGGTGGCGTGTGTCGCCGCCGCGTGGCTGGGTGTGGCGTTCCTGCGGGCGCGGCGCCGGTACCGCAGAGCCGTGGAGGAACAGGGCTGGCTGCTCGAGCGGGAGCGGCAGAGCGCGGCCCGCGGTGCCGTACGGTCCGAACGGGACCGTATCGCCCGCGAGTTGCACGACATCGTCAGTCACAACGTCAGCCTCATGGTGGTGCAGGCCGGGGCCGCCCGCGACGTACTGAAGACCATGCCCGACGAGGCCGAGGCGGCGATCAGGGCCGTCGAGGACGCGGGCCGCTCCACGATGACCGAACTGCGGCACCTGCTGGGCGTGTTGGCACCGTCGCAGAGCGGCGAGGACGAGGAGAGCGGCGACGGGGTGCGCGACGACGAGGACGGCTGGGTCGGCTGGGACGGTGACGTCGTGGCGGCCGGCCCGGGCCTGGCGCCCCAGCCCGGCCTGAGCGCGCTGAGCCGGCTGGTCGACCGGATCGCCTTCGCCGGGCTCCCCGTAGAGGTACGCATCTCCGGCGAGCCCCGCCCCCTGCCCAACGGAATCGACGTCACCGCGTACCGAATCGTCCAGGAGGCCCTGACGAACGCCCTCAAACACGGCGACGGCGGAGAGGCCGAAGTGACCGTACGCTATGCCGACCACTCCCTCCGGGTGGAGGTACTGAACAGTGGGCCCAGTGTGCTGACTGGGGCACGGCCGGGCGAGAAGACCGGACGTTCGGGCGCCGGTGGCACGGACAGGCGGATCGGCAAAGCGGGCGTCGGCGGGTCCGCGCCGCCGCGGACCGGGTCGGTCGGGCGTGGGGACGGTACGGGGCGAGGGCTGTTGGGGCTGCGTGAGCGGGTCGCGGTGTACGGGGGCGAGTTGGATGCGCGACGTCGCCTCGGCGGGGGCTACCGGGTGCGGGCGCGTATCCCGCTGGACCGCCCATGAGCGCCGTCGAGCGTGCTCCGCGGGTCCTCGTCGCCGACGATCAGACCCTGATTCGTACAGGATTCCGGCTCATCCTGACGACTCGTGGCATCGAAGTCGTCGGCGAGGCGGCCGACGGAGCCGAGGCGGTGGCGGCGGCACGCGAACTGCGGCCGGACGTCGTCCTCATGGACATCCGGATGCCCAACATGGACGGCCTGGAGGCGGCTCGGCTCATCCTGCAACAGGCCCCGGAGTGCCGGGTGTTGATGCTCACTACCTTCGACCTCGACCGTTACGTGTACGAGGCTCTGGCCCTGGGCGCGAGCGGCTTCCTGCTGAAGGACGTCACCCCCGAGCACCTCGCCGCCGCCGTACGCCTCGTCAACACGGGCGACGCCCTGCTCGCCCCTTCGATCACGCGGCGCCTCGTCGAGCGTTTTGCCGGAGGCGAACATGGATGCAGTGCCGGAGGCGAACATAGGCGCGGTGCCGACGGCGACGATGAGTGCCGAAGCAGCGAACCGGCGGCCCCGCACCGCGACCTCGCCGCCCTGACTCCCAGGGAACTCGAAGTCCTCACCCTCCTGGGCCGCGGGCTCTCCAACGCCGAACTGGCCGCCGAGCTGACCCTCAGCGAAGCCACCGTGAAATCCCACGTCGCTCGCATCTTCGCCAAGCTCGCCCTCCGCGACCGTGCCCAGGCCGTCGTCCTCGCCTATGAGACCGGGCTCGTGTCGCCGGGCGCTTGACAGGCGCTTAGCATGACCGGATGTCACTCGACTTGTTCGCCGGAATGTACGTCCGCGACTACGAGGCCGCGAAAGACTGGTACGCGCGACTGCTGGGGGAGCCGACCTACATCGCATCCGACACGGAAGCCGTCTGGGAACTCGCCGAGCACCGGTTTGTGGCCATCGAGCGGAACGCCGAGCACGCCGGACACGGCATCCAGACGATCTTCGTCGAAGATTTCGACACCCGCGTCGCACAGATCGCCGAGCGCGGCATCGAGCCCGTGAAGCGGGAAACCTACTCCAACGGCGTACGCAAGGCGCTGTACCGCGACCCCGACGGCAACGAGATCGGCTTCGGGGGAGCCCCTTCCTAGCCAGGGCTTGGCTGCCGTGGGCCTACGCCGTTGCCTGCTCGGTCAGTTGGTCGAGGCGGTCGCGGTGGGACGAGGGCAGCTGGAGGTGTTCCGCCGCGAGGTTCTCCTCCAGGTGGTCGATCCGGGCGGTGCCCGGGATCGGGAGGATGGCCGGTGAGTGGCCGAGCAGCCACGCGAGCGCCACCTGCGTGGGGCTGGCGTCGAGCTCGGTCGCCACGGCGGCGATCTCGGCTCGCTCGCCTGACGTACCCCACGCGACGGGCCGCCACGGCAGGAACGCGATCTCCGCCGCCTCACAGGCCGCGAGCACCGGCTCGTGCTCGCGGTCGAGCACGTTATAGCGGTTCTGCACGCTCACGACCTCGATGATCTCCCGTGCCCGTTCGAGTTCGGCGAGGGTGACCTCGGACAGTCCGATGTGGCCGATCTTGCCCTTGGCCTGGAGTTCGCGCAGCGTGCCGAGCTGGTCGGCCAAGGGTGTCTCCGGGTCGATGCGGTGCAGCTGGAGCAGTTCGAGCCGCTCGACGCGCAGCCGGCGGAGGGCCTCGTCGACCTGAGCGCGCAGTACGGAGGGCCTCGCATCGAGCCCCCACTCGCCCGTCTCGGCGGATCGCGCGACACCGACCTTGGTGGTGACGAGCAATCCCTCAGGGTAGGGATGCAGGGCCTCGGCGAGGAGTTCCTCGTTGGCGCCCCCGCCGTACAGATGGGCCGTGTCGATCAGTGTGACGCCCAGCTCGACGGCTCGCCGGGCGACCGCGAGGGCGTTCTCACGGTCCGGGGCGGGCTCGGTCGGCAAGTGCATGGCCCCGAACCCGAGCCGCCGTACGTTCAGATCCCCGCCGATGCGAAACGTGGTCGATGTCAACTGCTGTCTACGCCTCCTCGCTCAAGTGACAACGTTAACAGCGGAGTTGGTCGTACGGGCGGTTCAGTCGACGCGGCTGCGGTCAGCGGCGTGGTCAGGCTGCCCGACGTGCCGACCCCGATGGTCTTCTGCCGGCTTGTGACCGCGACATTCGGCGTGTGCGAGCCACGGGCGAACTGCGGCTGCTGCGCGGCGAACTTCGCGCCCCAGCCCCAGCCGTACGCCTTCTGATAGCCGGCTCCGGGTTCGGCCGTTCGGTTGAACGGGTGCGGTCCATGGGACAGGCCGAACCTCTGGCACACGCCGACCGGATACGGCACCATGACGGGCCGTACCGCCGAGGATCACAGCGTTGTCGTACCCGATCGCCAACTGTGCGGCCGTGTACCGGAATTGACCGGTATGCGGCCGCACCCTCGTGCAGCGGAAAGGACCCCCCATGTCCCGGAACCGTCGCCCCCTGCTCGCCGTCACCGCCGCGGGCGCGGCGCTGGCCACCGTCTTCGTCGCACCCTCGCCCGCCCCCGCCGCGGAGGTGCCGGGCGTCGGCGCCTACTACGTACAGAGCGCGACCACGGGACTGAACGCGGCCGACAGCGGGGGAGCGGTCGTCCAGCGCAACCCCAGGGGCAACGAGGACCGTCAGCAGTGGACGCTCCGGCCGAGCGGCGCCTCGTACGTGCTGGAGAGCATCGACACGGCGGGCAGTTGTCTGGGCCGTTCCGGGGACCAGGCCAGAACCGTGGCCTGCGCGAGCGCCGAAGCCGCGTGGGAGGTGAGAGCGAACGGCGCCGACCAGTACGCGCTCAAAGTCCCCGGCGCCGAGCGTTACTTGACCGTCGCCGCCAAGCCCTCCGGGGCCAACTACCCCGCCCAGCTGGCCGCGGGCCCGGCGGGCGCCCTGGCCAACTGGTACCTCACTCCGGTGACGTCACCGACCGCGCCGATGCCGTCGCCGGACCAACGCACCCTGGACCAGGTCACGTTCCTCACCTCCCACAACGCGTACGCGAACGGCGTCGACGGCGGCTTCGCCCCACCCTTCGTGAACCTCGTGCCGAACCAGACCCGCGGCATCGACCAGCAACTCACCGACGGCGTACGCGGGTTCATGATGGACGTCCACCAGACCCCGGACGGCGCGATCCTGTGCCACAACAGCTGCACGCTCGTCAGCAGCCCGGTCGCGCTGTGGGTCGACCTCCAGCGCATGGTGGACTTCCTGAAACAGAATCCGACCCAGTTCATCACCGTATTCCTTGAGGACTACGTGGACCCGGGCGTCCTGCGCAGTGAACTGGCCCGCGTCAACGGTCTGTCCGATGTCCTCTACCGCCCGGACCGGACCGGCGTACGCACCAGCGGCTGGCCGCGGATGGCGGACCTGATCGCCGACAACGACCGCCTGCTCATCTTCAGCGACCACAGCCGCTCCGCCGACCAGGCCGCGGGGCTCACCCGTGACAGCTTCGGCGTGATGTACCAGCGGGAGTGGACGGTCGAGAACTACTGGTCCATGGGATCCGGCATCGGCACCTCCGACTGGTCCTGCCACAGCCGCTGGTACGACGCCAACACCAATATCCCGCTGACCCGCACCGAGCCGCCCTTCCGCCCGCTCTTCGTGATGAACCACTTCCGCGACGTCCCGATCGCGGGCACGGCCACCATCGACAACACCAAACTCACCGACCGCGCCCAGCGCTTCTGCCAGCCGGCCGCCCGCAAGAAGCCCAACTTCCTCGCGGTGGACCGCTATGACCTCGGCTCGCCGTCGTCGGCGGTGGCCACCTTGAACACGTACACCTACTGAGTCACGTACGGAGGGAACTCAACCCAGCTGTGTGCGCAGGAACGCGACGGTGCTGCCCCAGGCCAGGGCCGAGGACTCGGGGTCGTGGACCTCGGGGCGGCCGTCGTTGAAGAAGGCGTGATCGGCGGGATAGAGGCGGAGGTCCGGAGTGATGCCGGACTGCCGCCGGATCGTCTCGCGGAGGGTGTCGAGGCTGTCGGCCGGGATGGCGGCGTCGCGTTCGCCGTAGTGGCCGAGGACCTCGGCCTTGAGGCCCGAGAAGTCGGGCAACTCGCCCTGGATGACGCCGTAGAAGGGAACCGCCGCGCGCACGCGCGGGTCGACGGCGGCCTGGTAGAGGACGAAGCCGCCGCCCATGCAGAAGCCGACCGAGCCGACGGAGTCCGAGGTGACCTCGTCGAGCGTCAGCAGGTGGTCGACGGCGCCGGAGAGCAGCTCGACGCCGCGGGAGACCGGCAGGTCCTGCAACATGCGCAGGGCCTCGCCGCTGTCGTGCGCGACGTTCCCGCCGTACAGGTCGGGAGCGAGCGCCACGAAACCCTCCGCCGCCAGCCGGTCGGTGACATCCGCTATGTGGTCGGTCAGGCCCCACCACTCCTGGATGACGATCACGCCTGGGCCCTGCCCGGACGGGGGCAGGGCCAGATAGCCGTGTGCGGTGGTTCCAGCACTGGGGAAGGTCACGTTCTGATGGGCGGGGGCCCCGGTCGACCTGGGTGTCTCGGACATGGCGCGTCACTCCTGTCACTCGATCTTGCCCCCAGCATGCAGGAGGCGTACGAAGCGACAGCGGGCGGCCCCTGCCCGGACGGGCTCAGGTCTTCGGAGTCGTGGCCTCCGCTTCGAGCAGGTCCATCAGCGCCCGCGCCGCCGGACTGGTCGCGTCCGGCGGCGGAAGCATGGCGACCGTCTCGTACGCGGTCTCGGCGACGTCCTTCAGGGGGAGTGCGGCGAGGGCGGAGGCCTCGCGCTTGTGGCCGAAGTGGCGTGGTACGACGGCGATGCCGAGGTTCTCCTGGACCAGATCGAGAAGGCTGTGTACGTCGTTGACCTCGAGGGCGACCGTACGGTGCACGCCCGCCGCCGCGAAGACCGAGTCCGTGGTGCGCCGGGGGCCCCAGTCGGGGTGGAAGTCGACGAAGTCCTCGCCGCCGAGATCCTCCGGTGTGACCGCGCCGCCTTCCGCCAGGCGGTGCGCCGGATGACACAGCACGGTCATCGGCTCACTGGCCAGCGGCAGACAGCGGAGCTGGTCGGTGTCGGCGCGCGTCGTCACCGCGAAGGCCAGGTCGAGGCGGCCGGCCGCGACTTCTTCGGCCAGCGCGCCGGAACCCGCCTGCCTCAGCCGGATCTCGACATCGGGGTGGCGCCGCCGGAACGCGGCGAGGAGCGGGGCCACACACACTCCGGCGATGCACTGCTCGGTGCCCACGGAGAGCGTGCCGCGCAGCACGCCCTGCACCGCGGCCACGGCGTCCCGGGCCGCGCGGACCTGGGCGAGGATCCGCTCCGCCTCGGTCAGCAGGGCGCGACCGGCCTCCGTGAGCGTGACGCGGCGGGTGGTGCGGACGAACAGCGGGGCCCGCAGCTCACGTTCCAGGGCGCGGATCGAGGCGGACAGGCCCGACTGCGACACCATCAGCCGCTCCGCGGCACGGGTGAAATGCTGGTCCTCGGCGACGGCGACAAAGTGCTGAAGGTGGCGCAGTTCCATGATTGAGAAGCGTATCCGCTGAATCCCATCCGATTCTCCTGTTGGACCACTGCTCGGTGCCCGCGCGAGAGTGGAGCCGTCTTTGCCCGTTTCCCTCTTTCCCGGCCCTCTGGAGTACGCGTGTACACCGCACACCCCGACCGCTACACGGACATGCCCTACCGGCGCACCGGACGCAGCGGTCTGAAGCTGCCCGCGCTGTCGCTCGGCCTGTGGCACAACTTCGGCCCGGACCGGCCGGTGGACACCCAGCGGCAGATCCTGCGCCGCGCCTTCGACCTGGGCGTCACCCACTTCGACCTGGCCAACAACTACGGTCCGCCGCCCGGCGCCGCGGAGTCGGCCCTCGGCGAGGCGCTGACGGCGGACTTCGCGCCGTACCGCGACGAGCTGGTCATCTCCACCAAGGCCGGATATCTGATGTGGCCGGGCCCGTACGGGGAGTGGGGCTCGCGCAAGTACCTGCTGTCCTCGCTCGACCGGAGCCTGGCCCGTATGGGCCTGGACTACGTGGACATCTTCTACTCGCACCGCCCCGACCCGGACACTCCCCTGGAGGAGACGATGGGTGCGCTGCACTCGGCGGTCCTCCAGGGCAAGGCGCTGTACGTCGGCGTCTCCAACTACTCGCCGGAGCAGACGCGTGAAGCCGCCCGCATCCTGGGCGAGTTGGGGACCCCGTTGCTGATCCACCAGCCGCGCTACTCGATGCTCGACCGGCGTCCCGAGGACGGCCTGCTGGACGCGCTCGACGAGCTCGAGGTGGGCTCCATCGCCTTCTCGCCGCTGGAGCAGGGCCTGCTCACCGGCCGCTACCTCGACGGGATCCCGGAGGACTCGCGGGCCGCGAGCGACAGCCCGTTCCTGAGCGCCGACACGGTCACCGAGGACCTCGTGCAGCAGTTGCGCGCCCTTGACGGCATCGCCAAGTCGCGCGGTCAGACCCTGGCCCAGATGGCGCTGGCCTGGGTGCTGCGCGGCGGGCGGGTCACCTCCGCGCTCGTCGGCGCGAGCAGCCCTCAGCAGCTCGAGGACAGCGTGACAGCGACCCGTAACCTCGACTTCGCCCCGGACGAGCTGGCCGGAATCGACGCGATCATCAATCCGTGAGGCGTGGGCGTCAAGGTCCGCAACGTTTCGGCCAATGCGGGCTGTGAATATGCCAAGAGACTGGCTGAAATGGCGTAGTGACAGAGTGTCAGGAGTGACGATACTGAAACTCTGAGTACTCGAACCCTGAGCACTCGTATCGCGATGACCTGCATCCTGAGCACTCGCTCCTGAGCTCCCTCGGCCGCAGGCCGAAGGAACCCCATCGTGCACGACCAGCACATCGCAAGGAAAGAGAGGCCGGACCGGCGGCAGGCCGGGCAACGGGGGAGAGATCGTGCACGACGAGTTCCTTTGCCATGTCACGGCGTACGGAATATGCGGCGGGCGCCGGGTGGGCGTACCCCTGGGAAGCTATCGGGCGCCCACCCTGGCGTTGGCCATGTGGTGGTTACGGGACCGGGCCTCCTGGATCGCCGAGCGGCTCGATCCGGATCCCGAGGCCCCCTACTACCCGCCGAACTCGGTCGCACCGGTCGCGGACACCACGCCCGACGTACCCGGCATGCTGCGCGCCTGGTGCGGCGACCTGACCCAACAGGAGCTGGCCGCCGACCTGTTGGCCGCCGGGCGGCTCGTCCGTATCGCCACGAGTGACGACACCACCGAGTACGAGTTGCTGGCCGAGTCGGTGGACGCGCTGCGGATGCAGCGGACGATTCCCCTGCTGACCGTCCCGGCCGCCTGACCCCTGTCCGCGCCTCGGGCGGCCCGTCTCCGCCCAGGCGCATATATGAACGAATCGATAGAATTCAGGCATGGGAGAGCGGTCTGTTGCGCCCGAACTCGTCCTCGAGACCGAGACGGGTTCCATGGTGATGAGCCCGAGCCGGGCCTATCACGTGGGGCGCGACCCACTGTGCGACATCGTCATCGACGACGCCCGGGTGTCCTGGCACCACGCCGTGCTGCGGCCCGAAGACGGTCACTGGAAGCTCGAGGACGAGAACAGCACGAACGGTACGTACGCCGACGGCCGCCGCGTCCAGGCGTGGGACGTCGGCCCCGGCAGCGTCCTGCGTTTCGGCAACGCCGCCGACGGCCCGCGCGCCGTACTCACCAGCAGGCCCCCGCTCGCCGCCGAGCCCGCCGAGCGCCCGTCCGCCGTCTCCCTGCCCGCCGCGACCGGCACCTTCCGGCGACCCACGACCGTACGCCCGCTGCCCGCCAGCACCGCCGTCCGCATCGGCCGCAGCGGCGACAACGACCTGGTCGTCGACGACCTGACCGTTTCCCGACGGCACGCGGAACTGCGCGCCCACGCGGACGCTACGTACGAGATCGTCGACCTCGCCAGCCACAACGGAACGTTCCTCAACGGGCAGCCGGTGACGCGGGCCCTGATCTCCGAGGGCGACATCGTCGGGATCGGCCACTCGGCGTTCTGCCTGGTCGGCGACCAGTTGCAGGAGTACGTCGACACCGGTGAGATCTCGCTCGACGTACAGGATCTGACCGTCGCCGTCGACCGCGGCCGCAAGACACTCCTGGACCAGGTGTCCTTCCCCGTCGGCGAGAAGTGCCTGCTCGCCGTCGTGGGTCCCAGCGGCGCGGGCAAGTCCACGCTGCTGAACGCGCTGACCGGGCAGCGTCCCGCCGACAAGGGCACGGTGCTGTACGACGGCCGCGACCTGTACCGCGACTACGCCGAGCTGCGCCAGCGCATCGGCCTCGTACCGCAGGACGACATCCTGCACGCCCAGCTGACCGTGCGCCGGGCCCTCGGATACGCCGCCGAGCTGCGGTTCCCGCAGGACACCGCCAAGGCCGAGCGGCGGGAACGGGTCGACGAGGTGATCCGCGAGCTGGGCCTGGAGGAGCGTACGGGGCAGCCCGTCCACAGCCTCTCCGGCGGCCAGCGCAAGCGCGTCAGCGTGGCCCTGGAACTGCTGACCAAGCCGTCGCTGCTCTTCCTCGACGAACCGACATCCGGCCTCGACCCCGGCATGGACCGCTCCGTGATGCACATGCTGCGCGGCCTCGCGGACGACGGGCGCACCGTCATCGTCGTCACCCACAGCGTGCTCAGCCTCGACGTCTGTGACCGGCTGCTCGTACTCGCGCCCGGCGGCAGGATCGCCTACTACGGGCCGCCTCAGGAGGCCCTCGCCTTCTTCGGCTTCGAGCAGTGGCCCGAGGCGTTCGAGGCCTTCGAGCGGGACCGTGACCGGGACTGGGCGGGGGACTACCGGGCGTCGCCGTTGCAGCGGCGGTACATCACCAACTCCAGCGCGCAGCCGCACCGTCCGGGGCTCGTCCGCGCCGAGGCCGTCGGACCGCCGCCCAAGGCGCAGAGCTGGGGCGCGCAGGCGCGCACGCTGGTACGCCGGTACGCGGCCGCGCTCTCCGCCGACCGGACCTTCCTCGCCATCATGATCGCGCTGCCGTTCGTGATGGGCGCGATGGCCAGGGCGCTCGCCGGAAGCCGGCTCACCCAGGAGACCGCGATGAACGCGCTGCTCATCCTGTGCGTGGGCGCAGTCCTGACGGGCGCGGCCAATGCCGTACGGGAGCTGGTGAAGGAACGGGTGATCTATCAGCGTGAGCGTGCTGTCGGACTGTCCAGATCGGCGTATCTGATGTCCAAGGTGATCGTCCTCGGCACGATCACGGTCCTGCAGGCGGTCGTACTGACCTTGGTGGCGCTGCTGGGCGTCGATCTGAACGCGCCGGGCGGTGAGGGGGTGCTCATGCCACCCCTCGCCGAGGTCACGCTCGCCGTCGCGCTGCTCGCGTTCACGGCGATGATGCTCGGTCTCCTCGTGTCCGCGACGGTGCGCAAGGAGGAGGTGACGATGCCCCTGCTCGTGCTCCTCGCCATCGTGCAGGTCGTGTTCTGCGGGGCGTTGCTGAAGCTGGACGGGGTGCTGGGGGTCGAGCAGTTGGCGTGGCTGGTGCCGTCGCGGTGGGCGCTCGGTGCGATGGCGGGCACCGTCGGTCTCGCCCAGATCGTGCCGGGCGACCTGACCTCCGACCCGCTGTTCCGGCACGAGGCGGACGTGTGGTTGCTCAACATGGGCATGCTCGTCGCTTTGTCGGTGGTCTTCGGATACGTGGTGGCCCGGCTGCTCAGGCGGCACGAACCCGAGGTCATGCGGAAGTAGGCGCGATGACGACTCCCGGCTTCCACCCCACGCACATCGTCCCCCGCGACGGCCTGCCGGCCTGGGAGGCCCCGGACCCCGCCCGGCCCACCGTGCCGCTCGACGCGCTGCTGCCGGTCCGGCTCCTCGACCGGCGCGGCGACTGGGGCCACATCGTCTGCGCCAACGGCTGGTCGGCGTGGGTCGACGGCCGCCTGCTGATCGCCGTACCCCAGGAGCCACCCGCCGCGGCGCAGCCGCTCGCCCGCACGGCGGACCCACGCCCGCTGCTCACCCGCCTCGAGCAGGCGCTCGGCCGCTATCGCCAGGCGGTCGACGACCTGGCGGAGGGACGCCTCGACGGGGGAACGTTCCGCGGGCGTACGCAGGGGCTGCGGGTGGGGATCGTCGTCGACGGGGAGTCCGTGTGGCTGTACGAGGCCGAACACGAGCGGTGGGTGTACTGCGACGGCACACGGCTGAGCACGTACGCGACAACGGAGCCCCCGGCCGCGGACCGACGGGACCCGCCGCCTGCCCCTGTCGCCCCGGAAGCGCCTGCCTCCGGCGCACTGGAGCCGACGCGGGTGGTGGATCCCGGTGGCGCGTCCGGGGCGGAGCCGACGCGTGGGGTGGGGGACGCCGGTGGTGCGTCCGGGCCGGAACCGACGCAGGTCGTGCGAGCCCCCGAGCCGACGCAGGTCGTAGGAGATCCGGAGGCGACCCGAGTCGTGGAAGACCCGGAGCCGACCTCAGCCGTCGCAGACACCCGCCACGCCCCCACCCGCATCGTGACGAGCGACGGTGACCCCTGATGTCGCACGAGACGAACCTCCACTCGGGGCGGCACTCCGACCTGGTCGGCAAGCGGATCGCGGGTTACCGGATCGAGTGTGAGATCGGTCGCGGTGGGATGGCCGTCGTGTACCGCGCCAAGGACCTGCGCCTCGACCGGACCGTCGCCCTCAAGCTGCTTGCCCCGGAGCTCGCCCGCAACGACACCTTCCGTAAACGCTTCACCCACGAGTCGTACGTGGCCGCCGCCATCGACCACCCCCACATCGTGCCGATCTTCGAGGCGGGCGAGACCGACGGCGTGCTCTACATCGCCATGCGGTACGTCTCCGGTCGCGACCTGCGTCATCTGCTGGACCGCGAGGGCCCTTTGCCGGTCGCGGTGGCCGCGCGGATCGTCGGCCAGGTGGCGTCCGCGCTGGACGCCGCGCATGACCACGGCCTGGTCCACCGGGACGTCAAGCCCGGCAACATCCTGGTCGCCCAGGGCACGGACAGCGATCACCCCGAGCACGCCTACCTCACCGACTTCGGCCTCACGAAGAAGTCGCTGTCGCTGACCGGGTTCACGACGGTCG
This sequence comes from Streptomyces yerevanensis, assembly GCF_000716805.1. Lineage (NCBI taxonomy): Bacteria > Bacillati > Actinomycetota > Actinomycetes > Kitasatosporales > Streptomycetaceae > Streptomyces > Streptomyces yerevanensis. The sequence continues at coordinate 68,574 of NZ_JNWJ01000008.1, forward strand.
GTCAGTTCGTCGGCACGCTCGACTATGTGGCGCCCGAGCAGATCGCCGGACGCCCCGTCGACGGACGCTGCGATGTCTACAGCCTCGCCTGCGTCATGCACGAAACCCTGACCGGCAAACCGCTCTTCCAGCGAGACGACGACATGGCGCTGCTATGGGCGCATCAGTTCGACCAGCCGCCCCGCCTGGCCGAGTCGCGCCCCGATATCGCCGCCTCGGTCGACGGCGTACTGGCAAAGGCTCTCGCCAAAAGCCCGGACGACCGGTACGAATCCTGCCGCGCTTTCGTCGCCGCGCTGCGGGCGGCAGCGAGTGAAACCGCGCAGACAGGCCATGCGCCGACTCAGGTGGATCTCCGGGTGGTCGGGCCCGGGCCGATGGGGAATCAAGGGCCACCGCCCGAACCGCCACGCTGGGCCCTGCCGGTCTTTCATCGGTGAATGGTTTACGCGGTCGCTGTTCTTGGCAAGCAGAATAAAGAGCGTTTCCATTTTCCGACTCACCGTGCAAGCGCTCTCAAGGGGACCGTCAGAATTCCGTAATAGTTACCCAGGGGTACCCTTCGGCAGAAGCTGTCAAGATGCATGAAAAGGTGACTTAAGGGTGCGTTTCGGGCAGCTTGAAAAACCTCGTTGAAGGTTTGAGCGACCGAGGGTTTCTTTCCGTATCCGGAGGAGTGACCAGGAATCCCGTTACCGTCACCGTGGCGTATCTCGTGGTGCCGGGCTGTGAGGCCGCCTTCCATCGCTGGGGGTGGGCAGCGCTGCGCGCGTGTGCGCGTGAGCCGGGCTTTCTCGGGGGTGGCGTGCTCGTCGACGGAGAGGCTGATTGGCATGTGGTCTACCGCTTTGATAGCGAGGATTCGGCCCGGACCTGGGAGAACTCGCTCACCCGGGTCGAGTGGGCGGCCCAGGCGGAAGGGCTCGCGCGGGAGACCGGGCGCCGTAGCGTGCAGGGCTCCAGAGCATGGTTCGAAGCCCAGGCCGCCACGCCGGCCACTCCGCGACCGCCACCGAAATGGAAGCTGTGGCTGATCAATATGAGCGCGGTCTTTCCGCCGGTGCTCTTATTCAATCTCCTCGTGCTGCCCTATATCGGCGACCTCAACCCGTTGCTCCGCACCCTGCTGCTGTGTCTGTGTGTGACGGCCATCGTCACCTGGATTCTCATGCCACGGCTTCAGCGTTTCTTCAAGAAATGGCTGTACCCGCCGATTCAGACGATGCTCCGCGGACGGCACAAACGTCGGGCCGCATAGGCCCGTGAACGACAAAGGAGGTGGGCGGGTGAAGACCCTGCTCATCGACAATTACGACTCGTACACGTACAACCTGTTCCAGCTGATCGCCGAGGTCAACGGCGAGGAGCCGGTGGTGATCCTCAATGACACCCCGGTCGGTGAAATTCCGGATCTGCGGGAATTCGACAATGTGGTGGTGTCGCCGGGACCGGGACACCCCGCCGCATCGCGTGACTTCGGCATCGCCGCCAAGGTGCTCGCCGAGGCCGAGATCCCCGTACTGGGCGTCTGCCTGGGGCATCAGGGCATCGCGCTGGGGGAGCGGGGCCTGGTCGAGTCCGCCCCCGAGCCCCGGCACGGCCACCTCTCCACGGTCCGGCACGACGGCCGGGACCTGTTCCAGGGGCTGCCGCAGCACTTCACCGCTGTCCGCTACCACTCGCTGTCCGTGCGCGAGCCGCTGCCCGGGACCCTGGAGGCCACCGCCTGGGCCGAGGACGGCGTCCTGATGGGGCTGCGGCACCGTACCCGACCCCTGTGGGGGGTGCAGTTCCACCCCGAGTCCGTACTCACCGACTACGGCCACCGCATGCTGGTGAACTTCCGCAACCTCACCGCGGAGCGGGACCGCAGGCCGCGTACGAAGAACACAGCGGTCACCCCGGCCGCGGCGGCGATCCCCCGCCCCCGGCGCGCCCCGCGTCCCGCCCACCGGCTGCACACCCGCCGCATCGCCACCGCCGTGGACGCCGAGGCCGCTTTCACCCGGATGTGCGCCGACGCCCCGCGGGCGTTCTGGCTGGACAGCTCCCGCGTCGAGGAGGGGCAGTCCCGCTTCTCGTTCTTCGGGGACGGCAGGGGTCCGCTTGCCGAGTTCGTCCGCTACGACGTCGACACCGGTCTCTGTGAAGTCGAGCGACCCGGGCGACCCCTGCGCAAGGTCCGCTCCTCAGTCTTCGACTACCTGAAGCGACAGCTGGCGACCCGTCATGTCGACGGCGCGGGACTGCCCTTCGACTTCACCGGCGGCTATGTCGGCTACTTCGGCTACGAGTTGAAGGCCGACTGCGGTTCGGCGGGCCGCCACCGGGCCGAAACCCCCGACTCCTGCTGGCTGTTCGCCGACCGGCTGATCGCCGTCGATCACGAGGAGGGCTTCACCTACGCCGTCTGCCTGGCCGAGGACACCCCGCAGGCCACCCGCGAAGCCACCGACTGGCTCGACAGCGCGATGGCCCAGCTCACCTTCGTGTCCACGGACAAACCGCCACTGCCCGTCACGTCCGAGCCGGACCTCGACGCCGCCGAACCGTGGCTGGTCCGCGACCGGGCGACCTACCTCGCGGACATCGAGGCCTGCCAACGGGAACTCAGGGCAGGCACCAGCTACGAGATCTGCCTGACCAACGCCGCCCGGTTACCCGCGCCGCCCGACCCGTACGACTTCTACCGGGTGCTCCGGCGCGTCAACCCGGCGCCCTACGCGGCCTTCCTGAGGTTCGGCGACCTCGACGTGGCCGGCTCGTCCCCCGAGCGATTCCTGCGGATCACCCCGGACGGCATCGCCGAGGCCAAACCCATCAAGGGCACCGCACCCCGCGGCGGAACCCCCGACGAGGACGCCCGGCTCCGGGACGCGCTGGCCGCGGATCCCAAGACCCGCGCCGAGAACCTGATGATCGTCGACCTGCTCCGCAACGACCTGGGCAGGGTCTGCGAGACCGGCACGGTACGGGTCTCCCGCCTCATGGCCACCGAGACGTACGCCACCGTCCACCAGCTCGTCTCCACCGTCGAGGGACGGCTGCGCGAGGGCACGGACGCGGTGGACTGCGTACGCGCCTGCTTCCCCGGCGGCTCCATGACCGGCGCGCCCAAGTTGCGCACCATGGAGATCATCGACTCCCTCGAGACCGAGGCCCGCGGCGTGTACTCCGGCGCCCTCGGCTACCTGGGCTGCGGCGGCGGCGCGGACCTGAGCATCGTCATCCGCACCGCCGTGTTCGCCGACGGCCTGATGCACCTGGGGGCCGGCGGCGCGATCGTCCTCGACTCCGATCCGGCCGCGGAGTACGACGAGATGCTGCTGAAGACCGCGGCACAGATGCGGGCCGTCCACCAGGAGCACACCGCTGTCCCCGCCGCCGCTGCCGAGGAGCCGACCCGATGACGACCACGCACACAGACCGGCCGACCGCGCCGTCCACGACCAGTCTGACGACCCTGCACGCCACGCGGACCTTCGCCGACGCGGGCGCCCCCGGAAACCTGGCCGCCCACCTCGCCGCGCTCGCCGAACGGCGCGACTGGACCGCACGTACCGCGTTCCACCAGGGCCACCAGTCCTGGACCCACGGAGAGGTGCACGACCTCGCGGCCCGCGCGGCCACCGTGCTCGCCGACCACGGCGTGCGTCCCGGCGACCGGGTACTGATCGCGCTGCCCGACTCCGTCGCCTGGGTGACGGCCTTCCTCGCCACCGCCCGCCTCGGAGCCGTCGCGGTGCTCGTCAACCCCGAACTCACCGCCGCCGAGCACGAGTTCATGGCCGAGGACACCCGTGCCGCGCTGTGCGTGACCGGTCCCGGCCTCGAGGACCGGTTCGCGGACCGCGCCCGCCTCGGCGCCGATCAGCTGGTCGCGCTCACCCGGACCGCCGAGCCGGCCGCCGAGGCCCACCCGGTCGACGCGCACACCCCGCTGTACATCCAGTACACCTCCGGAACCACCGGCAGTCCCAAGGGAGTTGTGCACTGCCACGGCGACCCGAAGACGTACCACGACCTGATCGGCCGACGGCTGCTGAAGATCACCCCGGAGGACGTCACCCTGTCGGTGTCGAAGCTGTTCTTCGCCTACGGCTTCGGCAACACCTTCGCCTTCCCGCTGTTCTCCGGCTCCTCCGCGGTACTGGTGGACCGGCGTCCGACCCCCGCGGCCATCGACGAGATCGTCGTACGGCACCGGGTGACCCTGCTCTACTCCGTGCCGTCGGCGTACGCCGCCCTCGTGGCCGACCGGGCAGGCGGGCACACCACCTGCTTCACCTCCGTACGGGCCGCCGTGTCGGCCGGTGAGGGCATGCCCGCCGGGCTCGGGGAACAGATCACGGCACTCCTCGGCGCGCCCGTGCTGGAGCAGATCGGCTCCACCGAGGCCGGGCACGCCTTCTGCGCCAACAGCTTCCAGCACAACCACCCGGGCACCGTCGGCCGCCCGGTACCCGGCTTCGAGGTGGAGGTGCGCGACAGCGCGGGACGACTGGTGTCCGACGGCACATCGGGCGAACTGTGGGTGCGCGGACCGACGTTGACGCCCGGCTACCTGAACCGGCCCGAGGAGACCGAGCGCACCCTGGTCGGCGGCTGGCTGGCCACCCGGGACCGGGCGCGCCGCGAACCCGACGGCACCATCCGGCATCTGGGCCGCGCGGACGACATGGAGATGGTCGGCGGCATCACCGTCTCCCCGCTGGAGGTGGAGGCCGTACTGCGAACCCATCACGCGGTGAAGGAGGTCGCCGTCGCCGCCGTCACCGACCGGCGCGGCGCGAACCGGTTACGCGCCTTCGTCGTCCCCGTCACCCCGATACCGGCGGGCCTCGAAGCCGAACTCATCGCCCTGGCGCGCGAGCGTCTCGCCGCCTTCAAGGTCCCCCGGAGTGTCAGCTTCGTGCCGACGCTGCCCCGCACCCCCACCGGAAAACTCCGCCGCCACCTCGTCCGCCAGGGCGCGTGGTGACCATGAGCGCCGACTCGTCGACCCCGGCCTCAGGTACCACTGCAGAAAGGATTGGGCGCATGCGACAGCAGCAGCCCCTGCTCCCCGACCGCGGCTTCTATCTGGGCCCGATGTTCCGGCAGGCGGCAGACCGCCACGGAGCGGCCTTCGTCACGCTGGACCGGCCGCTGGACGTCAACCCCGACCTCGGGGTCTACCTCAGCTACACCGTGCTCGCGGACCTCGTCGACGAGCTCTCCGGCCGGCTGTGGGAGGCCGGCGTCAGGCCGTCGGAGGAGGTGGTCATCCACAAGTCGGACAACGTCGACATCGTGCTGCTGACCTGCGCCGTCTCCCGGATCGGCGCCGTGCCCGCGCTGCTCGCGCCCGCCCTGGCGGGCCCGGTGGCCGGACAGCTCCTCGAACGCCTCCACAAGCCCTGGCTGATCACCGACCGGGCCAAGCTGGAAGGACCGCTCAAGGACGTCGAACTCCCCACGCTCGTACGGCAGACGCTCTCCGTGGACGACGCGCCCGGAGCCGTCCCCCTGGAGCAGTACGCCGGCAGCAAGCCACCCGCGCCCGTACGGCTCCACCCCCGTGAACCCTCCCTGATCACGCACAGCTCGGGCACCACCGGCGTCCCCAAGCTCGCCGTGCACTGCCCGAACACCATGTGGAACCGCCTCGTACCGCAGAAGGCGATGGGCTGGCCCACCCGCGGCGAGATCGCGGCACTGCACATGTCGTTCGTGCACTCGCGCTTCTACCACCTCCTCGGCGTGCTGCTGCACTTCGGCAGCCCACTGGTGCTGATCACCCACCCCGAACCCGCCTCGGTCGGCCCCCTGCTCACCCGCCACCGCCCCGGCATCGTCGAGACCCACCCCAACACCTTCGTACTGTGGGAGGAGTTGGCCGACGCCCCCGGAGCGCCGCTGTCCCGGGTCCGCTCGTACGGCTCCACCTTCGACGCGATCCACCCGCGGACCGTGCGGCGGCTGCTGGACGCGTCGAAGCGCCGCTCGCCGTATCTGATCCAGCTGTACGGGCAGAGCGAGACGGGCCCGGTCGCCTTCCAGTGGTTCACCCGGCGCAGCGCCGCCCGCGCCGATGGCCGCCGGGTCGGGATCGGCATCCCCGGCTTCACGCGGGTACGTATCGCCGACGGCTCCGGCGGGCGGGCCAGGCCCGGAACGCCCGGACCGATCGAGGCCCGCACCAGGGGGCGCATCCTCACCTACCTCGGTGGGCGGGAGCAGTACCTGCGTCAACTCGACGGTGACTGGTGGCAGATGGGCGACATGGGCTACCAGAGCCGCCTGGGTGCCCTGTATCTGATCGACCGTGAGATCGACCAGATCGACTCGGTGCACAGCAACCTGGAGGTCGAGGACACCCTGATGTCCCGCCTGGAGGAGTTGCGCGAGGTCGTCATCGTGCGGGGCGCCGACCGCGAACCTGTACCGGTCGTGTGCGTCCGCGGCGACGTGCCCCTGGACATGGAGCGCTGGCGGAAGGCCACCGACGACCTGCCCGCGATGGCCGAGCCACGGCAGTGGCGGTTCGAGGAGCTGCCGATGACCGCCACCTGGAAGGTGAAGCGGGTGGAGATCACCCGCATGCTGACCGAGGGCACCCGCACATGAGCCCCGTCATCGTGGTGGGCGCGGGACCCGTGGGCCTGTCGGCCGCCCTCGCCCTGCGCGCCCGCGACCTGCCGGTCACCCTCCTGGAAGCCGACCCCGAGGGCCGCGAACGGCCGGGCAGCCGCGCCCTGTTCGTCCACCGGGAGACCCTGCACCTGCTCGACTCGATGCGACCGGGACTGGCCGACGAGATCACCGCGTACGGACGCACCTGGCAGACCAAGCGCACCCTGTACCGGGGCCGCGAGGTCTACTCCCGCACCTTCCCGCCGCCCTCGGGACCGCCGCCCTTCACCAGCCTGCGCCAGGTGGACACCGAGCGCTTCCTGCTCGCCGCCTGCAAGGACGCCGGGGTGGAGTTCGTGTGGGGCGCCGAGGTGGTGGGCGTACGGGCAGGCCCGACCGGCGTCACCCTGACCGACGACGACGGCCGCACCTGGACCGGCAGCCACGTCGTCGCCGCCGACGGCGCGCGCTCGGCGCTGCGGCGTGAACTGGGCATCGCCCTGGAGGGCAGCCACGCGAACGGCTTCCACGTCGTCGTGGACGTCGCCGACATCCCGGGCGCGGAACTCCCGCTGGAACGGGTCTTCCACTACGAGCATCCCGGTGTCGGCGGACGCAGCGTGATGCGCGTGCCGTTCACCGGCGGCTTCCAGCTCGACCTCCAATGCCGGGACGACGACCGCCAGGAGGCGTACGGCACCGAGGAGTCCGTACGCGGCTGGCTGCCGGCCGTGGTGGGTCAGGGGTACGCCGACCGGATCCTGTGGGTGTCGACATACCGCTTTCTGCGCAAGGTCGCCGCCTCCTTCACCGACCCGTACCACCGGGTGCTGCTCGTCGGCGAGGCGGCGCACCTCTTCCCGCCGTTCGGCGCACGTGGCATGAACAGCGGAATCGCCGACGCGGCGGCGGCAGCGGAGGCCATCGCCACCGGAGTGCCGGAAGCGGTCGCCCACTTCGCCGCGGCCCGGCGCGCGGCGGCCCTGTTCAACAGCGCCGCCGCCGGCACCGCACTGGACCATCTGCGGCCCCAGAGGCGGATCGTACGGGTCAAACAGCGCGCGGCAGCGGCACTCGCACCCGTAATGCCGTGGTGCGGAGCTTGGCTGGAGCATGCTCCCTACGGGCCACGCAAGGGCCCGCCGGCGAGCGCGGGCCGTAAGTACTAGGGCGCCTGTTACCAGGGCATCCGATGAGACACGGAGTGAATTGAGAGGAGTCTCTATGACGCAACCCGCAACCGCGGAGGGCCTGTTGGCCTGGACCCCGGGCAGTGGTCTGACCCGGGGCCTGGCGGCCGACACCCGACTGCTGGCCGCGGACTCGTGGCTGCTGCGCGACGGACTGGTGCGCGGCTTCGAGCGGCACCGGGCACGCTTCGAGCGCGCCTGCGCCGACTGCGGCGCCCCACCGACCGGACAACTCGCCGAGTTCTGGCGGGACATGACCACGGCCCTGCCCCGAACGGGAACGTGGTTCCCCCGTGTCGAACTCGTCCGCGGATCCCTCCAGCTGAGGCTCCTGCTGCGGCACGCCCCGGAACTGGCCCCCGAAGTGCGGGTGTGGGCGGCGGGCCAGCCTGATCCGCGGACCGTGCCCCGCCGCAAGGGCCCCGACCTGGACGTCCTGGCCCGGGTCCGGCAGCGGGCGGCCGGACAGGGCGCCGAGGAGGCCGTACTCATCGCCCCCTCGGGCCTCGTCCTGGAGGGATCGAGCTCAAGCCTCCTGTGGTGGGAGGACGACACCCTCTGCTCGCCCCCGACGCGGCTGCCCCTGCTCCCGGGAGTCACCCTCGGGCTCATCCAGGAACGGGCCACGGCCACCGGCGTCCAGCTCGCTCAGTGTGAGCGGACCCTGGAGGAGCTGGAGGGCCGCGAGGTGTGGCTGGTGAACGCCCTGCACGGGATCCGCCCGGTGGTCGCGTGGGAGGGACGACCGATGGAGGCGGGTCCGGCGATGCGGGCCGAGGAATGGAGGAAATGGCTGGACGACATCATGGAGCCGCTGCCGAACACCTGAAATCGACGTGCGAGGGGATGCTTCTGCGACCCGCGAAGACAACGGAACAGCGGAAACCGAAGGCGCCGGATGAATTCAATCGCCCGGCGCCATCGACCCATTCTCGGATTCAGGCCGGAATCAGGTCCGATTCCATTTCTTCAAGACCTCAACTGGTCTTCTGCTTGGGCTCATAAGCGCCCGGAGCCATGCGTGTCGCGATGGCGATGCGGTTGTACGCGTTGATGACGGTGGCCGCCCAGATCAATGCCGCGATCTGCTCCTCGTCGAAGACCTCGGCGGCCTCCGCGTACACCGCGTCCGGGACCCGTCCGTCGTGCACCAGGGTCACTGCCTCGGTCAACGCCAGTGCGGCGCGCTCCCGTTCGGTGAAGAACGGAGTCTCCCGCCAGGCACTCAGCGCGTAGATGCGCTGCTCGGTCTCGCCCTGCGCGCGGGCGTCCTTCGTGTGCATGTCGAGGCAGAACGCACAGCCGTTGATCTGCGACGCGCGAATTCTGAGCAGCTCGAGCAGCTCCGGCTCGATCTTGGCATCCCGCGCCGCGGAAACGGCGGCACCGTGCAGGGCGCCCATCGCTGTGGAGACGTCGGGGGTAATTTTCTTGAGGGACACACGAGTTATGGCATCGCTGTGGGACATGGGGTGACTCTAACCCCGCATTGACGGGCCATGCAGCGGAATCAGGCCGAATTCTTCCGTCTCGTGGGCAAAGGTCGCCGGAAAGCGGCCGGTTCGCCCTTGCGAGCCAGCAGATGGGCCTGCTGGAAGCCCCGTTCGTCGTCCTCGTCGGGCTCCCGCACCAGACGGGCCACCTCGACGAGCCCTCGCTCGCGCAGCAGATCGGCGACGCGGCCGGGAGACCAGCGGTAGGCGAGCGCCACCTTGTGGTCGAACGCCTCCGCGAGCTGAGAGGGATCGTCGTGGGCCTGGAACGCGAGGAGCAGATGACCGCCCGGCGCCAGCACCCGGTGGAACTCGGCGAAGATCTCCGGCAGCCGCTCGGGCGGAGTGTGAATGATCGAGTACCGGGCGAGGATCCCGCCGAGTGCGCCGTCATCAAGGGGTAGCGCGGTCATCGATCCCTCCTCGAACCGCAGCTCCGGATGCGCCTTACGGGCGATGGCGATCATCTCCGCCGACAGGTCGACACCGGACACGGTCAGCCCCAGCGAGTGCAGCAGCGCGGTCACATGGCCGGGCCCGCAGCCGAGGTCGGCGACCGGCCCGCCACCGTCCGCCCGCACGAACTCGGCGAACGCGGCGAGCATCGCCCGGTCCAGCGGATAGTCGTCGAGTCTGTTCGCGAAGAGCTCGGCATAAGGGACGGCCCAGGCGTCGTACCCCGTACGGGTGGTGTGCAGGAAGTCCGGCTCGATCATGGAGACGTACCGTAGTACGCCTCATCGGCCTCACAGTCGGGTACTGGCCACCTCGCCCCGCCGGTGCACACGCCAGGCGAGCAGCCCTCCCAGGAAACCGGCCACCAGCCCCCAGAGCGCGGCGAACCCCAGAGCGGTCCACAGTCGTGGCCGCAGCAGAAGATCACCGGACAGCCCGCCGCCGAGGTCACCGATGCCGAGGAACGACAGGCCGTAGTGCGCGGAGATCTTGCCGACGAGGCAGACGGCGAGCACCGTGAGCGCGAGCGCGACCGCCATGTGCAGGGCGTGCTGCCAAAGCCGCGTCCGGGCCGGTGAGCGGGCGGCCATCAGGAACGCGGCGGCCAGCAGCAGCACGGCGTTCACGACGACCAGCCACCACACCCTGCCGTCGTGCTCGGAGAGCGTCCGCAGATCGAGCCTCGAGATGTCCGGCGTACGCATCACAAGGTCCAGCAGCCGTGGCATGGGCAGCCCGAACGGCCCGTCGACGCGGCCCTCCCACGAGGCGCCCAGACCGACGGTGAAGGTCAGCCAGACGAGATTGGGCAACCCGAGGAGGATCAAGGCGAACGTCTCGACGGCATACCCGCGCGTCGCCGCCACCACCAGCGCGATGACGAGGCCGAGGACGACGTAGGCGAGGAGCAGCACGACCATCGCGAACGCGGCGGGCCGTACCGACTCCTGGAAGCGCAGCAGCCGGGCCGGAAGCGGGGCCTTCCGCGACACCAGCAGCGCGAGGACCAGTACGCCCGCGAGCCACAGCAGCCCGAAGAACAGCGTCACCGGTACGTCGGCCTCGAAGCCCACCCGGGGCGAAGCCACATCCCCGAACAGGTCGCCGATGTCGCCGAGGCCGTCCTCCCCGAGCGAGATGTCGAAGGTCTGGCGGGCCGGCAGCGAGAGGGCGATCAGGGCGAGGAACCAGACGACGGCGATACGGGCGGCCCAGCCCGCCAGTTCCGGAGCCCCGGCCACGGCTCGATGGCGCAGCGGCCTCAGGAATCCGGCGGCGATGACCAGGACTCCGGCGAGGGCCACCGACAGGGGGAGCACCGTCAGGTTCGCCTCTGTCTCGGCGAGGGCTCCGGCGTTGCCCGCGAACTCGACCGAACCACCGACCGCCGCCACCACGGCGGCCAGGACGACCCGCGGAAACGCGCCCTCCGGCAGATCCGTCGCCCCGGCCGCCCACAGCCCGAGCGCGGCGACCACGACCATGACGGCCACTCCGGCGAGAACCGTCACGACGGCCTCGACCCACCCATGGCGGGCCACTGCCTGGTCAGGAGATGTCCGGGTGCTCACGTTGCCACGCTAGGCAGGGCTGCGGCGGCGCGCCTGCCGAGAGGGCCGACCGCGTCGGCTTGCGGACGATACGGAATAGGAGCACACAATAGGTTCATTGCAGATTAATAGGCATAAAAAGTCTGAAATGCCGTGAATCTCACCTCCGGGAAGAAGAGCTCGTGAGCGTCGAACCGCCGTCCTCCGGCCGCCCCGCCGGACCGCCCTCGGGCCCGCTGGGGCCGTCCGGGCCTCCTCCCCCGCAGTCGCCGGGGGACCGTGCCCCGCTGGGCCCGTCGGGCGGCGGCTCGGGGGCCGGGGGCCCGGGAGGCGGTGGTCCTTCCGGACCCAGCGGCCCGCTGGGTCCGGCCGAGCCCGGCCCCGGTAACGGACCCGCCCTGCCGTGGTGGAAGTCCGCGCCCCGCGTCGCGGTCATCGCCCTCGTGGCCGTCGCCGCCGTGGTCCTGGCCGTCGTCCTCACCCGCCCCGACGGTGGCACCCCGGGCTCCGGCAGCGAGGTCTTCCTCCAGGCGGCGGGCAAGGCGGGTCCCGACCCGTTCACCGAGTCGACGGCACAGGACAGCTCGACCGTCCCCGTGACGCCCTCGCCCACGACCACCTCGGACTCCTCCAATGTGACGCGCGGCGTGGACGGCTCGGCACCAGGCCTCTACGGCGGTACGCGGAACAAGGCAGCCTGCGACGTAGAGAAGCAGATCACCTACCTCCAGGAAGCCCCGGCCAAGAACAAGGCCTTCGCCTCCGTCCTGGGCCTCGAGCCCTCCGGCGTCCCCGGCTATCTGCGCTCGCTCACCCCCGTACAACTGCGGATGGACACCCGCGTCACCAACCACGGCTACCGCGACGGCGCCGCCAACAGCTACCAGGCCGTCCTGCAGTCCGGCACCGCCGTCCTCGTCGACGACCGCGGCGTACCCCAGGTGCGCTGCGCCTGCGGCAACCCGCTGACACCGCCGGTCGCGCAGCAGGGCACGCCCAAGAGGACGGGCGACTCCTGGCCTTCGTACCGGCCGTCGAACGTCGTGGTCGTCTCGCCCGCGCCCCAGGTCGTCAACAGCTTCGTCCTCTACGACCCCGACAACGGCGAGTGGATCGAGCGCCACAAGGGCGACACCGGCACCAAGGACAAGAAGACAAAGCCACCCGAAAAACGCCCGTCCCCGTCCGAGAGCTCGCTTCCCCCGTCCTGCCCGCCCGACAAGAGCCCCTGCCCGCCGACCTCACCGGCTACCCCGACCAAGCCGCCCACGGAAACAACGTCTCCGGACGAGACGTATCCGGACGACGAGACGTCCCCGGAACCCGAGCCAACAACGCCCGAACCCCCTCCGGACGACCCCACCGACGCGACGAGCGACCCGGCCTATGGTTCCGAGCCCGCCGACTCGCCCCCCGACACGACGAGCGCCCCGGCCTCTGGTTCCGAGCCCGCCGACCCGCCCCCCGACCAAGGTTCCCCCGACACGACGAGCGCCCCGGCCTCTGGTTCCGAGCCCGCCGACTCGTCCCCCGACCAAGGTTCCCCCGACACGACATGACCCGGCCTCCGGCTCCGAGCCGGTCCCGGACCAAAGGGGCCTTGAAAGCCTGCGCCCCGACGCGCCCGCACCAGGGCTGACGACCAGGTCGTGGTGGGCGGGAATGAATCCGGCAGGGGGCTTGGTTGTACGAGGCGGTCGCAGTTTTATGTGTGTGTTTGTCTCAGTCGCAGGCTCGCAGAGAACAATGTTGCGGGCGCGAAGCTTGCCTTCAGGTTGCTGGAGGAGCCGCGTCGTGAACCGGCCGGGATCTCGCACGGTGCGAGTTCCCTCTACTCAGCCCCTGTAGGGAGCAGCAAATGACTCAGGGAACCGTCAAGTGGTTCAACGCCGAGAAGGGCTTCGGCTTCATCGCCCAGGCCGAAGGCGGACCGGACGTCTTCGTGCACTACTCGGAGATCGACAGCTCGGGCTTCCGTAGCCTCGAGGAGAACCAGCAGGTGGAGTTCGACATCGTGCAGGGCCCCAAGGGCCCGCAGGCGTCGCGCGTCCGCCCGCTGTAATCACGCATCACCCGGCGGGCCCGACCTGCCGCAGTTGATCTCATGGAGAGGGCCGGCACCAGCAGGTGCCGGCCCTCTTTGCATCCCGCACAGCCGTCCTGGCCGCGGTCAGCCCCCGGACGCTGTGACGACGGGCTCTTCCCACGCCCGGTCGACCACCCGTACGAGCCCCTTGTCCGTCAGCTTGATCCGGGGGGACACCGGCAGGGTCATCGTGGACAGGCTCATGAAGGCGTTGCGGTGCCGCCAGCCCCACGCGTGCAGTGCCTCCCGGACGTCCGCCGCGCCCGCGGCGACCTCGGACGCGGGCGCGGGGGACATCACGCCGCCCACGGGAAGCGGGAGATGGACGGCGGGCTGTCCGGCCACGGCCACACAGATCCCGCCACGCGAGCCGATGACGCGGTTCGCCGCCCGGCGCAGCATGCCCGCGTCGGTGGCGACCACGGTGAGGTTGTGGCTGTCGTGCGCGTACGTGGTGGCGGCCGCGCCCTCGGCCAGGTCGAAGCCCACCACCGGGGCCATCGCTCGGCGGCCGGTGCCGTGGTGGCGCTCGTACACCGCGAGCAGAGCCGTTCTGCCCTCCCAGCGCACGATGCCGCCCCGTACGGGCAGAACCACCTCGGCGGGTTCGGTGTACGTGTCGACGGGGTTGACCCGCAGGGCCCGGAAGGTGTGGTCGCCGTCGGGAAGTTCGGCGTGCCAGAGGCAGTCGTCCTCCTCGAGCGGGGTGAGGCGGACCGAGTCGGCGAAGGGGTTGTCCGGCTGAGCGAAGGGGTTGTCCGGTTGTGGTTCCGGCGCTCGCGTTCGGCTCCGTGCCCCGTCCGCCGTACGGCCGTCATGCTCCGGCACGACCTCGCCCCCGCAGACCACCGTCACCGGGGTCGGGTCGTCGAGAGCGCGCAGCAGCACGAGGTCCGCCCGCTTGCCCGGGGCCACCACGCCCCGGTCGTCGAGGCCGAGTCGGCGGGCCGGATGCAGGGTCAGGGCGCGCAGGACGGTCAGCGGACTCATCCCCGCGTCCAGCGCGACGCGGGCGATGTGGTCCAGGTGCCCGTGCTCGAGTATGGCGTCGGCCGCCAGGTCGTCGGTGACGAGGCAGAAGTCGGGCAGCACGGGCAGTGCGTCGAGTCGGCGTACGAGTTCGGGGCTGAGGGACTTCTCCTGCAGCATCAGCAGCATGCCGAGCCGCGCCTTCTCGACGGCCACCTCGGGGGAGTTCTTGGTGTGGTCGGAGTCGATTCCGGCCCACAGGTACTCCCCGAGGTCGTCGCCGGACAGGCCCGGACAGTGGCCGTCGAGACGTACGCCCTTGCGCCGTGCCGCCTCGACGATCGAGCGCATGCGCGGCAGGCCGGCCACGACGGCACGGTAGTCCATCACCTCGCCAAGTGTGGTGACGCCGTCCCAGTCGAGCATCTCGGCGATGTCCTCGGCGGTCAGACGGCTGCCGGCCGTCTCGAAACCCTCCAGGGCGGGCACGCAGGAGGGCACCGCCCACAGCATGGTCTGCGCGGCCCCGCGGCCCTGCTCGATCATCCACGCCATGGCCGCGCGCCCCGCCACGTTGACGATCTCGTGCGGATCGGCGAGGACCGTTGTCGTACCCCGCGGGACGGTGACCCGCGCGAACTCCGCGGGGGTGAGCAGCGAGCTCTCGATGTGCATGTGCGCGTCGATGTAGCCGGGCGCGACGAGCAGCCCGTCGGCGTCCAGGACGCGATCGGCCTCGATCCGTACGCCGGGCGAGGCGACGGCGCGGATGAGGTCACCGGTCACCACCACGTCGGCCGGCAGGAGCTCACCGGTGTGTACCGAAACCACCTCGGCACCACGGATGAGGAGGTCGCAGCGGCTGGGCATCGGCATGGGTCTCCCGCTCATTTCCTGCGCTGGTCGGTCAGAAGGTCCGGGTTCGACGCGTGCCCGCCGTCCGGGTGCGCGCCGTAGCGGTCCAGAAGCCGCGTCATGAGGAACGTCCGGAACGCCTGCGCGTCCACGCCGGTCGCCACGCGCGCGTTGGGCGGCAGCCCGGTGCGCCCGTGCACATCGGCGACGAGGGCGCCACGGGTGAACTCGCCCGCGCACTCCACGGTCACCCACGCGTCCGTCCACTCCAGAAGGTCCGGGCGGACGGCGGCGGCCACGGCGAGCGCGTCGTGCACGGCACAGGCGCGCACCTTGTGGCGGCGGGCGTAGCGCTCGACGAGGTGGCGCAGCATCCGCCCGGCGGCCGAGGTCACCGGTGCGCCGTCCGCGATGAGCACGTCGGCGTCGGTAAGCGGGGTGAGGGCCTTGCGGGTGACGTCGAGCCCGACGATGCGCAAGGGGACGCCGGACTCGGTGACGTAGCGGGCAGCCTCCGGATCGGCGTGGAAGTTGAACTCGGCGGCCGGGGTGGCGTTGCCCGGGGCGAAGGCCGCCCCGCCCATGACCACGATCTCCCTCAGCCGCTCGCGGGTGTCGGGGTGGGTGTGCAGGAGCGCGGCGATGTTGGTGAGAGGCGCGGTCGCGATGACGGTGATCTCGCCCGGACCGCTGTCGTACACCTGGTCCGCGATCCAGTCGACGGCGTGGCCGGGGTGGACGGGCCGTACGGCCGCGGGGAGTTCGACGCCTCCCAGGCCGTAGGCGCCGTGCACCGGCTCGTCGGGCTGCCGCAGCGCGCGGGCCAGTGGTCCGGCGTGACCTCGGAGCACCGGCGTGGTCGCCGCGGGCCCGCCGACCAGGTCGCACAGCCGCAGGGCGTTGTCGACGACCTGGTCGAGGCCGACGTTGCCCGCGACGGTGGTCACGCCCGCGACGTCGAGCTCGGGTGACGCGTACACCAGGAACAGCGCGATCGCGTCGTCGATGCCCGGGTCGCAGTCGATGACGACCCGCGAGGGCGCCCGGCTCATCCGGAGACCTCGCGCTGGAAGCGGTCCACCCACTCGTCGTTGTGCTCGACGGAGTACGCCAGGTCGGGGGAGGCGAATCCGGCGGCGGCCGGATCGCTCGCGGCCTTGCCGGCCACCTCGCTGATGGTCGCGGGAACCTCGGCGTCCTGGTTGACCGGCTTGTCATTGAAGGAGGCGGCCGCCTGCTCCTGGACGTCGGCCGAGAGCAGGTAGTCGATGAACTTCTCGGCGCCCGTCTTGTTCTTGCCGCCCTTGACGATCTGAGCGGTGTTGGCGGCGACGTAGCGGCCCTTGTCGAACGGGGCCCAGCCGATGGGCTTGCCCGCCTTGGCCGGGTCCACGGCGAACAGGTCGAGGCCGGGTGCCATCTCGACCTCGCCGCGGTCGAGGAGACTGACCAGTTCGGTGCTGCGGCTGAAGAACTTCAGGACGTTCGGCTTGAGGTCGGACAGCTTCTTGAACCCGGTGTCGGTGTCCTTGGGGCCCGAGCCGTACGTCGCTGAGGCGGCCTGGAGGAACGGGGCGCCGGCGCTGGTGGACATGTCGGGGACGGCGACCTTGCCCTTGTGCTTGGCATCCCACAGGTCCTGGAGCGTCGGCGGCTGCTCGAACCTGTCGGTGCGGTAGAGCATGCCGAGCAGCTGGTAGGTGTACGCCGGGCCGTAGCCGTCCTCGCTCCGCGCGAAGTCGTAGGTCTTCGCCATGTTCGGGACCTTGGCGGGATCGACCTTGTCGAACAGGCCCTGCTTCTGCCCCATGGCGGCGAAGAGGTCGGAGATCATCACGACGTCGACGGTGGGGTCGGTTTTGTTGACGCGCAGCTTGGTCAGCCGGTCGGCGTTCGCCCCGGTCTCCACGGTGACGTCGATGCCCGTCTTCTTCTCGAAGGGCTTGACCACCGCCTCCTCGAAACGGTCCGCCCCGAAGCCGAAGGTGCTGACCGTCAGCTTCTTCGGGTCCGCCGCGGCGGATTCGGCGCAGCCGGAGAGGGCGAAGGCGACGAGGGACGCGACGGTGACGCCGGTCGTGAGTCTGGTGGTGCGGATCATGCGGGGAGCTCCTGACGGTCGGAGTCGGACAGATCGCGCCGAGCGTCGCCGTCGTCGCCGGGCAGGGGGATGGCCTGTGCGTGGGGGAGGTGCAGCCGTATCGGTGCGCCCGCGCGCAGGGTGTCGTCGGTGGTGACGGCGTGCAGGATGCGGTCGCCGGTGGTAGCGGTGACCGCGACGTCCGTGCCGCGGAACCGGACCGCCGTGACGGTCGCGTCGATCACCTCGCCGCCCGCGGGCGGTTCCCGGTCGGGGCCGAGGACGCCGATGTGCTCGGGCCGGATGGTGACCGGGCCGCGCCCGGGCAGGTCGAGGAAGTTCTCGTAGCCCAGGAACTCCGCCACGAAGCGGGTGGCCGGAGTCTGGAACACCTCGCGTGGAGGCCCTTGTTGGACGATCCGCCCGTGGTCGAGGATCACCATGGAGTCGGCGAGTTCGAGCGCCTCCTCCTGGTCGTGGGTGACCAGAATGGCCGTCAGCCCGGTCTCGCGCTGGACGCGCAGCAGCTCCTGGCGCATCTGGACGCGCAGCCGGGCGTCCAGGTTGGACAGCGGTTCGTCGAGCAGTAGCACCGAAGGGCGGATGGCCACCGCGCGGGCCAGTGCGACCCGCTGCTGCTGCCCGCCGGACAGCTGCCGCGGCTTTCGCCCGGCCAGGTGGGCGAGTCCCACCAGGTCGAGGACCTCCGCCACCCGGGTGCGGATCTCGGCGGCGAGCACCCCGCGCATCCGCAGCCCGAAGGCGACGTTCTTCTCGACGGTCAGGTGCGGGAAGAGCGCGTACGACTGGAACACCATGCCGATGTTGCGGCGCTCGGGCGGCAGGGTGGTGGCGTCCTTGCCGTCGAGCAGGATCGTGCCGCCGGTGGGCTCCAGGAACCCGGCGATCATCCGCAGGGTGGTCGTCTTGCCGCAGCCGCTGGGGCCGAGCAGCGCGGTGAACTCGCCGCGCGGCACGGTCAGATCGATGGAGTCGACGGCCACCGTGCCCGAGAACTCCCGGGTGATGGACTGGAGTTGGACAACTGGCGTCGTCATGGTGGGGGACATCCCTACTTGCCTACTTGCCGAAGACCTTGTTGAAGCCGACGAGTCGCTCGGTGGTCAGGGCGACCAGCACAGTGGCCGCCAGCAGCAGCGTGCTCACCGCCGCGACGACCGGGTCGAAGGAGAACTCGACGTACTGGAGCATCTGGACCGGGAGGGTGGACACGCCGGGACCGTTGAGGAGCAGCGACAGCGGCACGTTGTTGAAGGAGGTGAGGAAGGACAGCACGGCCGCGGAGACGATCCCGGGCGTCATCACCGGCAGGGTGATGTGGAGGAAGGTCCGCAGCGGGCCCGCGCCCAGGCCCCGCCCCGCCTCCTCCAGCGCGGGATCGGCCAGGGCGAGCGAGGCGCCCGTCACGCGTACCGCGTACGGCAGCAGAAGCACGGTGTGCCCGATCAGCAGCACCCCGAGCGCGGTGATGCGCAGGGTGACCATCAGCTGTTGGAACAGGGCGAAGCCGAGGACGAGTTCGGGCACGATCGCCGGGGACAGGAACATGGCCTCGGCGGCCTTACGGCCGCGGAAGCGCTGGCGCTGGATCGCCAGCGCGGCCGGGATGCCGACGAGAAGCGCCAGCAGCGTCGCCCCGGCCGCCACCAGGGCACTGGTGGCGAGTGACTCCTGGAAGGGCTGGTACGACAGCGCCTTGGTGAACCACTTGCCCGACAGGCCCGGCGGCGGGAACTCCACCGTGTCGCCGGAGGAGAACGCGACGGCGACGACCAGCAGGATCGGTCCGAGGAGGAAGACCAGGGCCAGCGCGGCCACGGCGGAGAGAACGGGACGCCCGCGCATCACACCGCCCCCACCCTGGACAGGCGCCCGGAGACCCAGCTCGCGGCGAGCACCAGCGCGGTCATGATGAGGGCCACCGCACTGGCGGCGCCCCAGTCGAGCTTCACGTTCGCGTAGTCGTACAGGAGGGTGGCCAGGGTGCGGTTGCGGGTCCCGCCCAGCAGCAGTGGCGTGGTGAACGCGGTGACCGCGCCGGCGAACACCAACGTCGCGCCCACCAGCACGCCGGGCAGCGCGATCGGCAGCACCACACGCCGGAAGGCGCGCCCGGAGCTGGCCCCGAGACCGCGGGCTGCTTCCTCCAGCTTGATGTCGACGTGGGACAGCGAGCTGTACGAGGTGAGGATCATGATCGGGGTGAAGAGCTGGGTGAGCCCGGCGACCAGGGCGAACTCCGTGTAGAGCAGCTGGGTGCCGTCGTCGGCCAGGCCCAGTCCGGCCACCAGGTCGCTGATCAGGCCGTTGCGGCCGAGGAGGACCAGCCAGGAGAAGGTCCGTACGACGGTGCTGAGCAGCAGCGGGAAGACGGCCAGGGCGAGCAGCAGCCCCTGGCGGCGCTTGGGCGCCCGGGAGATCAGGTATGCCACGGGGAAGCCGAGCAGCAGGCAGACCGTTGTCGTCAGGACGGCGACCCGGATGGTGCGGGCCGCGACACCCAGGACGTAAGTGTCGCCGAGCATCCCCCCGAGCTTGCCGAGGACGTCGGGGTCGTCGGCGGCGGGCGGCGCGAACAGCGTGACGCCGAAGGGATAGAGGAAGCCGAACGCGAGAAGTGCCGAGCCCGGCAGGAGCAAGAGGCCTGATGCGGCTCTGCGCGACACGATCGGGGCCTTCCTGGAGTAGTTCTGAAGCGATGTGCTGCAATCGGTTGCAGCAACCGATTGCAGGCAAGCTACGCTGGAGCCCGGGAGCCGGTCAACGGCTGCTCGTAAAAAGCGTGTAACCAGCACTCGATCGAGACGTGCGACCAGCGCCCGATCAGAATCAGCACTGGATCAAGAGAAGGCAGGAACGGATGGCTCGGCTGGCAGACGTCGCGCGCGCCGCGGGCGTGTCCACCTCCACGGCGTCGCGGGCCCTGAGCAGGCCCGAGATGGTGGCGGAAGCGACCCGCGAGCGGGTGGCGCGGGCGGCGGCCGAGATGGGCTTCACGCTCAACGCCACGGCGCGCGCCCTGACCACCGGCCGCACCGGCCTGGTCGGCGTCATCGTCCCCACCCTCGCCAACCCGTTCTTCCCGCCGATCGTCACCGGCGTCCAAGAGGCACTGACCGAGGCGGGAGGCAACGTCCTGCTCGGCGTGTCCGACCGCTCGGAGACCCGCGAACGCGAGCTGGCGGCGCAGCTGGGCTCCCGCGTCGACGGGCTCGTCCTCGTCGCCCCGGTCAGCGCGGACGCCGCGCTGCGCGAGCTCGCCGAGCGGCTCCCGACGGTGACGGTGGACCGCACGGTCCGGGGCCTGCCCGGGGTGGTCGTCGACACCCCCGGCGGCGTACGGGAGTTGATGGCCCACCTGACCGGTCTTGGCCACCGGCGCATCGCCTACCTCGGTGGCCCGCCCGGATCCTGGATGGACCAGCAGCGCAGGAAGGCCGCCCGCACGGCGGTTACCGACGGGGGAGGCGAACTGATCGTGCTGGACCCGGTACCGCCCCAGGTCGACGCGGGCCTGGCCGCGGCCGAGGATCTGGTGCGCCGGGACGAGGGCGTCACCGCGGTGCTGGTCTACAGCAGCTATGTTCTGCTCGGGCTCCTGATGGGACTGCGCACCGCCGGGCTGCGCGTGCCCGAGGACATCAGCCTCGCCGCCTCGGACGACCTGACCGTCATCGGGATGACCCAGCCCGGCAGCACCGCACTGCACGTCCCCCTGGAGGAAGCGGGTAGCGCCGCATGCCGCCTCCTCCAGACCACCCCGCTCCCTGGCGGGCGCCCGCAGCGCGTCCGGATCCCCACACGTCTCGACGTACGCGACTCCACTGCCGCGCCGCCCCGAACGGCCGAGGTGTCCTGAAGACAGAGGCCCGCCCGGCACGTTGCGCAGCGCCGGCCGTCGAACGGCGGCGAGTACGCTGCTCCCGTGGGGATCACCCTCGATCTCAGGAGCGCCCAGGCGGCCGATGTCCATGTCGGGCGTTCGCCGCTCGCCGAGTTGCTGACTGTCCTGCACATCCTGGCGGAACCGGATCACCATCCCGAAGCCCAGCGCTGGACGCGCAGGCTGCTGGACGCGCGCCTCGACGAGGGGCTCAGGGACGAGATGAGTGCCCTCTCGCCCCTGTGGGCGAGGCTCCGCTGCCGGCTGTTGTTCCCGCTGGCGGCACCACTGGACGGATCCTTCGAGGACGAGCTGGGGCATCTGGAGACACTGTCCCAGCAGGAGTTCGTGGGGCTGTGCGCCCAGGGCGCGCTCGGCTTCCTGGAGGACGTTCCGCCGGCCCGGATGCTGCTCCACGACCCGGTGGCCGCTCAGGCGTACGTCACGCAGTGCGAGCGGCGGTCGTTCCGGCGCGGGGCGCTGGCGTACGACCTGGTGACGTCGCCGGAGCGGGTGCGTGCCCGGCTGATCGGCTTCCTGCGGGAGTGCTCCGCCGCGTTCTTCGCCTCCGAGTGGCGGCTGCTGCACGACCGGCTGGAACCGGCCGTGGCGCAGCTGCGCACCGACGTCCGGCGGCGCGACCTGGCCGAGGTGCTGGCCGGTCTCAGCCCGACCGCCGTCGTCTCCAAGGACGGGGCGAAGGTCCGCTACGACAAGCTGGCGATCGCCGACATACCCGTCGGGCCGCGCCCGCTCTTCATCATCCCCTCGGTGCACGGCTGGCCGCACCTGACCGTGAAGGACGAGGAACCCTTCCCGATCGTGGTGCAGTTCGCCGCACTCGCAGGCCGGGCCGCCGAGCAGCTGACCCTGCGTCAGCTCCATGAGCGGCTGACCGTGCTGGCCTCCCCGGGCCGGATGGAGCTGTGCCGGCATCTGCTGGGCGAGCCCATCACCACCTCGGAGCTCGCCCAGCGGCTCGGGCTCGCCGACACTCAGGTCTCCCGCAGCATCCGGCAGTTGCGCGAGGCCGGACTGATCGAGTCGGAGCGGGAGGGCCGGTACGTCTACCACCGGCTGGCCACCAGCACTTTGCTCCGACTGGGACAGGACGCGCTCGCGACCATCATGCGCTGAGTACCCGACCGACGGTCACTGGTCGGGCCCTACCCACAGCAGAACGGC
Source organism: Streptomyces yerevanensis (assembly GCF_000716805.1). Classification (NCBI taxonomy): domain Bacteria; kingdom Bacillati; phylum Actinomycetota; class Actinomycetes; order Kitasatosporales; family Streptomycetaceae; genus Streptomyces; species Streptomyces yerevanensis. The sequence goes on from NZ_JNWJ01000008.1 coordinate 90,957, forward strand.
GGACGGATGCGCGGCATCCATGTGAACCCGGTTCGTCGCCACGACCTTGCGCCGGGTGAGAGCCTCCGGCTCACCGGTGTTGGAGTTGACGTCGAAGCGCGGGAAGTCGCTGGAGGAGATGTCCACCCGCAGCCGGTGCCCGGCCTCGAAACGGTTCGCCGTGTCCGGCGCCGGGATCCGGATCTCGTAGACCTCTCCGGGCGACAGCGGCTCGGGATGCTCGAAGGACTTGTGGAAGCGGCACCGGAAGATCCCCTCGGTGAGGTTCATCGCGAAGCCGTGCGGATAGTCCTCGTTGGGCGGGTGCACATCGATCAGCTTCACCGTGAAGTCGGTGTCCGGAGCGCTGGAGGAGATGAACAGCCGGGCGGTGACGGGGCCCGTCACGGTGAGCGGCTCGGTCAGCGGCGGTGTGGTCAGCGAGATGACGTCCGGTCGTGAGTTGAGCGGCAGGTACGGCTCGCGCGCCCCGTGGAACCGGGCGTCCGGCACCTGGTCGAAAGCGCCCCCGACCATGACCGGCTCGCCCGAGGTGACCTGACCGCCCAGCGTGGGAACGGGGTTGTCCGGATCGAAGTCGTACTCCACCCACGCCTCACGCGCGTCCTGCGGCAGGGTGGTCAACTCGCCGGAGGTGTGCAGGTAGAACGCGGTCTCGCGGGCGGCCGTCGGAGGCCACTGGCTGTCGGTCCGCCACCGGCCGCCGTGCCGCATGCGCCCGGCCTCGTCGCGGCGTCCGTCCCCGCCGCCCATGAGGAAGTACCGCACCCGGGGCAGCGCGCCCGGATCACCGCCGCGGCCGAGCACCGCGTCGAACCACCGCCGCCGGAAGGCGAGATACGACGCGTCGAGGTTGTCGCTCAGCGTGGCGTCGGGGCCGAAGTCGACGTCCCCGGCGTACGTGACACAGCGTTGGCCGTGCGTCCAGGGGCCCATCACGAGATGGGCGGGCGAGTCCTTGAGCCGGTCCAGGGCGGTGAAGTTCTCGATGGTGGAGCGCACATACGGGTCGTACCAGCTCGCCATGTGCAGGCTCGGGACGTCGGGGAAGCGGTCGTAGGAACCGCGTCCGTAGATCGCGGGCTGCCGCCAGTACGTCCCGAAGGCGTCCTGGCGCCACTGCTCCAGCAGGTACTCCTCGTAGTCGGCGACCTGCCGCAGCGGGGACGCGCCCGCCCGCCACGGCATCGCGCTGAACCAGTCCCGCAGGTCGGTGCGGGCGAACGCGGCGCGGATCAGCGGGTCGCGCTCGGCCTCAGGGCTCTCCTCGCCGTGCCGGAACGCCCAGGTGACCTGCTTCAGTTCGAAGGCGCCGCCCATCCGCATACCGGCGTCGTAGGCGCTGGAGAACCCTCCGGAGTCCAGGAACATCGCGGCCAGGTGCCCTGGGGCCTCCGCGGCGGCCGCCGTCTGGGCGTGCGCCGAGTAGGACACCCCCATCATCGCCACCTGCCCGTCGCACCAGGGCTGGGCGGCGATCCACTCGACGGTGTCCGCGCCGTCGGGCCCTTCGTTGAGGTACTTCACGAACGTGCCCTGCGAGTCACCCCGCCCCCGGCAGTCCTGCCGTACGACGTGGTATCCGGCCCGCACGAAGTAGGCGGACGTCTCCTCCGGGCTCGGCACCGGCTCGTCGTGCCGGCTCCGGTCGGATTCGCGGGGCGCGCGGCGGCCGTAGGGGGTGCGTTCCAGGATGACCGGGCGCGGGGACGGGTCGGCCCCCTCCGCGTACAGATCGGCGGCGAGGAGGATCCCGTCGCGTACGGGGATGTGCAGTACCTGCCGCCAGACCTGCTGGTCGGCGATGTGCTCGGGGGACTCGACCGGTGGTGCCTGCGTCATGGAGCCGGTCACCCGCTCTGGGACTGCCGGGAGCCGTTGACCGTGATCTTCTCTTTCCCCACGGTGGACAGGGGGAGGTCCCACTTGTCGAAGAGCTTCTTGTAGGTGCCGTTGTCGTACAGCTTCTGCAGGGCCTCGGCGAGGACCGGCGCGAGGCCCGAGTCCTTCTTCGACACGATGCCGTAGATCGCCGTGGCGGCGGGCAGATCGAGCATGTCCTTGATCTCGACGGTCTTGAAGCGGCCGCCCGAGGTCTCGCTCGCGGCCGTGTTGGAGGCGCTGGGTGCGGCCACGGCGTCGATACGGCTGCTCTGCAGGGCCAGAGCCGCGGACGGCAGATCGCTGAACACCTGCTCCCGCACAGCGGACTTGCCGCTCTTCTCGCACCGCTTGGTCAGTGCCGCGACGACGTTCTGCGTGCCCGCGCCCTTCTCGACGCCGACCTTGCGCCCGCACAGGTCGCTGCCCGCCTTGGGGAGGAAGGACTTCTGGCTGTTCACCATCACGGTCACGTTGCTCTGCGCGAAGTCGGTCAGGTCGACCTCCGTCTGGCGCTCCACGAAGTCCCCGACGGGCGCGCTGAGATCGATGCGGCCGGACTTGATGCCGGGGATGGTGGCGTCGAAGGTCGTCTTCCGCTCGGTGATCTTCAGCCCGAGCATCGAGGAGAGCTGCTTGTCGAGATCGGGGACGAGACCGGTGATGTCGCCGCCGGAGCCGAACGTGACGTAGGGCGCGTACTCACTGATGCCCATCACCACCTCCTTGCCGGCGTACTGCTTCGGCACTTTCGCCTGCAGGGCGGCATCGGGCGAGGCCAGGGCGATGGCGGCGGACGCGCTCGCCTTCGGCTTTCTGCTGGTGTCGGACGCGGCGCCCACGGAGGAGTCGTCGACCGAGCAGGCCGCGAGAGCGAGCGGCAGGATCAGGGCGCAGGTGCCGGTGACGGCGGTGCGGATCGGTTTGCGCATGACAGGGTCCAATTGCAGGAGGGGAGGGGGCGAGCCAGGAGTGAGGCGGTGTCAGCGCTCCCAGACGGCGGCGGCCACACGCCGTACGTTTCCGCCTGCGAGCTTGGCCACCTCCTCGTCGGAGTAGCCGTGCTCGAAGAGCCAGCGGATCATGTTGCCCACGGACTCCGCGGGGTTCTCGCAGCCGTGCACGTACGCGACCTCGTCATGGGGAGGCAGTACGCCCGGCTCCGCGTCGTCCTTGCCGAACAGGCCGGCGAAGACCCGGTGCCAGGCCGTGTGGTCGCCGAAGTTGGTGTCGGGACCGAAGGCGACATGGTCCGGGCCGACCAGGTCCAGGCAGTGCTCGACGTGCTCCATCACCGAGTCCAGGCAGTGCCGGGGATGCTTGGCGGTGATCGTCGTGTGCGGCGCCGCCTCGATGCCGATGAAGCCGCCCGACTCGGCGCAGGCCCGGATGACGTCGTCCGGCTTCATCCGCGGGGTGGGCCACAGGCCGCGGGCTCCGGCATGGGTGATGACCACGGGGGACGAGGAGTGGCGGACGGCGTCGAGGGCCGTGGCGTCGCCGGTGTGCGAGACGTCCACGATGATGCCGAGGTCGTTCATCCTGCGCAGCGCGCGGCGACCGAGCACGGTCAGCCCCGCGTCGCCGGTGTCCGCGAGACCGGAGCCGAGTTGGTTGCTCTCGCTGTAGACCAGGCCCAGGAGCCGTACGCCGAGTCCGTAGAGCAGATCCAGGCGGTCGACGTCGTTGCCGATGGGGGTGGCCGACTCCAGGGTGAGCACCACGCCGACCTTGTGCTCCGCGCGGGCCCGTTGGGCATCCTCGAGGGTGCGTACGGGTGCGACGAGCGACTGGTGCGCCCAGTCCGCCTGGCGCATGGCCAGGTCGCTGACCGCGTCGTCCCAGTCCCACGATGTATGGGCGCGGATCATGCTGACGGCGGCCGGTCCGCCGTCGAAGAACAGGTCGACTCCGGAGTGCGCGATGCCCTCGTACGGGGTGAACTCCCGCCCCTGGCGCCGGTACTCGGAGAAGCGGTGCGGGTCGGCCGGGCGCAGCGAGAGGTGGTCGTGCGCGGAGACGACGAGGTGCCGCTCCTCGAAGTCCCGGGCGCGTTCCTCTACGGCGTCGCTCCACTCGATGGCGCTGCCGGGTACACGTCCGACGGCCGGTACGACGTCGAAGGCGTCGTAGTCCTGCCCGGCCTCCAGGTACTGGTAGGAGCGGTACGCGTCCCAGAGCGCGAGCCGCTTGCGGGTCTTGTCGGGCAGGGAGGGCAGCGAAGGCAGGGGGGCCGGGATGCTCATGAGACGACTTTCGACAGGAAGGCGCGGGTACGGTCATGGCCGGGCCGGGTCGTGATCTGCTCGGCGGAGCCCTGCTCGACGATGCGTCCCCCGTCCATGAACACGATCCGGTCGGCGACGTCGGCGGCGAACCTCATCTCGTGGGTGACGACGACCAGGGTCATGCCCTCGTCGGCGAGGTCACGGATGACGCTCAGGACCTCCTGGACCATCTCCGGGTCCAGGGCCGAGGTCGGTTCGTCGAAGAGCATGACCTTGGGCTGCATCGCGAGCGCGCGGGCGATGGCGACGCGCTGCTGCTGGCCGCCCGACAGCTCCTCCGGATAGCTGTCGAGCTTCTCGGCAAGACCCACGCGGGACATGAGCCGTTCGGCGCGGGCGTCCGCCTCCGCCTTCGACAACTTCTGTACGAGGCGGGGAGCGTGCACGATGTTCTCGCGGGCGGTCAGGTGGGGGAAGAGGTTGAAACTCTGGAACACCATGCCCATGACCGCTCGTTGCGCGGCCAGTTCCCGGCTGCCGAGCTCGACCAGGACGTCGCCGTTCTGCCGGTAGCCGATGACGTTTCCGTCGACCAGGACCAACCCGCCGTCGGGCACTTCGAGATGGTTGATGCAGCGCAGCAGGGTGCTCTTCCCGGATCCGGACGGCCCGATGAGGCAGACGGTCTCACCGCGACGCACGTCGAGCGATATCCCGTGCAGAACTTCCGTCTCGCCGAAGGACTTTCGAATCTCGTGCAGCGAAATGATCGCCTGCGATTCCGGCTCTTTCTCCGTTGCCGTCTCCGACTCCGATGCTCCGATCACAGTGAATTCTCGATCCTCTTGGGAGACGCGCTCTTCTGCGTCCGGGCCAAGGTGTGCCGCGAAAGCCGTCGTTCCAGGCGCTGTTGACCGACCGTCAGGACTCCCGTGATGACCATGTACCAGATGGCCGCCACGATGAGCAGCGGGACGGTCTGGAAGTTCTTCGCGTAGATGAGCTGCACCGAATACAGCAGGTCCGCGAGGGAGATGACGCTGACCAGCGAGGTGGCCTTGAGGAGCGAGATCAGTTCATTGCCCATGGGCGGCACGATGATGCGCAGCGCCTGCGGCAGGCTGACCCGGAAGAAGGTCTGGGCGGGCGTCAGCCCGAGCGCGGCGGCGGCCTGCCGCTGACCGTCCGGCACGGAGAGCAGTCCGGACCGTATCAACTCCGCGATGTACGCCGTCTCGTGCAGGGTGAGCCCGACGACGGCGGCGGTCAGCGGGCCGATGAGGGAGTTGGAGTCGAAGGTGGCGAACTGCGGTCCCCACGGAATGCCGACCGACAGGGTGGGGAAGAGCGCTGCCAGGTTGTACCAGAACAGGAGCTGCACCAGCATCGGAATGCTGCGGAACACCCAGATGAAACCCGCGGCCGCGGCGGACATCAGGCGTGCCTGCCCCATGCGCATGAGCGCCACAACCGTGCCCAGGACGAGCGAGAGCAGCATCGTCACCGCCGTCATGCCGAGACTGACGCCGATGCCCTGGAGAATGCGTATCTCGAAGAAATAGCGGGACACCGTTCCCCATTCGAAGCGGGGATTGGTGAGGACCGTCGTCGCCATCATCGCCACGAACAACACGACGGCGGCGTTGGCCACCCATATCGCCGGGCGCCGGCGCTTGATTCGCTTGAACGTCAGCGCATCGGGCGGTGCGTCGAGATTCAGGACTCTGGTCATATGGGCCTCGGATGGGTGGCGGAACGGCACGGCCGATGACGGCACCCTAAATTCCCCGCCAACAGCATTCGCCGACGGTTGACACACATGTGTTCATCGTTAACGCCATGCGCGTGCCGCGGATCTACTGTCGGCCGGGCACGCGATGGTGCAGCGGCCCCGAAGGAGTGGCGCGACCAGTGGCCCGACCAGGAAGAAACGAGCCGAGCGGAGTGACGCATGAAGCTGATCGCGGTAGGAGACGTTGTGGTCGCCCGGAGGCCCGCCCTGCCACTGGACGGCGACCTCGGTCCCGGCACCACGGCTCTGCCTCTCCTGCGGGACGCCGACCTGGTGATCGGCAACCTCGAGGCCCCGCTGACCGATTCGGGACACCCGGCTGAGAAACCCGTCGCGTTCCGTGTCGGCACGGCCGCCGCGGCGGAGGTGGCCCGGCTCGGCCTCGACGCCTGCTCGCTCGCCACGAACCATGCCCTCGACTACGGCATCGACGGCCTGCGGAGCACCTTGAAGGCCCTCGACGGGGTCGCGGTCGCGCACGCCGGCGCGGGGGAGGATCTCGACGAGGCCCTGCGCGAGACCCGTCTGACGGGCCGGAACAACGCCGAGATCGCCTTCCTCAGCCTGTGCAGCACGCTGCCCCCGGGTTTCAACGCGACATCGCACCGGCCAGGGATCGCGCCGGTACGGATCGAGCAGAGCTACGAGTTCGACGGCGTACTGCTGGAAGAGCAGCCGGGCACGGTGCCCTACGTGCGCACACGGGCGCGGGAGGCCGACCTGGCGCGGGCGCACCAGGCGGTCCGGCGGGCCAAGGAGCGGTTCGCAACGGTGGTCGTGGCCGTGCACTGGGGCGTTCCGTGGTGTTATCTGCCCGACAACCAGGGCCCCTTGGCCGAGTACCAGCAACCGCTCGGCCGGAGCCTCATCGACGCCGGCGCGGACCTGGTGATCGGCCACCACCCGCACTGCCTGCACCCGGTGGAGAGGTACCGCGACGGACTCATCCTGTACTCGACCGGAAACTTCCTCTTCCACCCCTGCGAGGAGGTGGGCGAGCCGGACCGGCGGCCACCCGCCCGCTACAAGCAACGGATGTCCGACCGGCCCTGGTTCGAAAGCGCGGTGTTCGACATCGACCTCGGGGACGGTCCACCCGAACTGCGCCTCCACCCGGTGGAACTCGACGCCGACGGCGAACCCACCGTTCCCTCGCCCGCCACGGGTCAAGCGATCCTGCGTCGCGTCGAGGAACTTTCCCGGGACCTGAACCCCTCGACCCGCGTGGACGCCGACGGGCGAGTTCGTTTCGGCTGAGCCAGAAAGCGCAGGCCTGGCTGTCTTTCAGTGGCGCAAGCCGGACAGGAGATCCGGGCCGAGGCGCCGGATGGCGTCCACGTTGAGCCGGTAGTACACGACGGCCCCGTGCCGGTGCGTGGACACCAGACCGACTTCGCGGAGCTGCCGCAGATGCCGTGAGATCTGCGGCGACGTCATCCCGAGCCGGGCCGCCAGCTCCGCCGTGGCCGCGGGATGACGCAGGATGTCGCGGCAGATCAGCAGCCGTGTCGGATCCTGCAGCGCGGCGAGCCGCCTGCGCATCTCCTCGACCGGGACAGCCTCCACGGCGGGCACCACGGGATACTGCACGACGACGGCGTAACCGGGGACGTGCTTGACCACCAGATGCGAATCCCCGTGCGCGCTGGGCACGAGCACGCACGGCATGCGCGCGTCCAGCCGCACCGTCGCGTGGTAGAGCTTGTCGAAGACCACCCGCGGCGGGTCGTCCGCCACGGCACCGATCCCGTCGAAGGCCCCGGTGACGCCGCGCAGCCGCAGCTGCCGCAGCCGGGTCTGCACATCGGGATCCACCGCCGCCCGCACCCGCCGCCACTCCTCGTCGAAGGCCGCGGCGGCGAAGGCGGCGAGGAAGTCCAGCAACTCGCCCCGGAACCGGGCCGGATCCTCGATCAGCCGCAGGCCCAGGTCGTAGCGCCCCAACGAAATAAGCCGCAGCCGCGGCAGCACACCCGCCGGGTCCGGCGGCGGTTCCCCCGAGGTGGGGTTCTTGCCGATCAGGGCCTGCACGGTTAGAGCGGTGAAGGCGTCGACCGGCAGGCGCGCGATGCCGTCGAGCTCGGCGCCGAGCGAGCGCTCCGCACCGGCCGTGAGGGGGAGCAGATAGCGCGCCCGGAAGGCGCCCCACAGCGGCGCCCACACCGTCGCGCGGGTGAGCAGGTCCCCGGTGACGCCGCTGTGCACGGCGGACACCCACGACTGGCTCGCCGGGTGGTGTCCCGGCTCGTCCAGGGCGTGCAGCGCGGCGCACAACTCCGCGAGCGGCGAGGGCCGGACGGTGATCCACTCCGGTCTCGCCGCGTCAATGTGCAGGGTCACGGCCATCCCCCAGTGTTACCGCCTTGGCGACAATCTTGTTGTCCGGCCCCCGGCAAGTTCGCAGACTCATCCCTCGAATCCCTGTTGACCTGCGGTTTGGAGGACAAGTGGCCGGTTACGTACGGCCCTCGGAGCGGGGCGGGCCCGCGCATCCGAGTCAGTACTACTCGGGGGGCGCGACCACGATCTTCGCCTCGCGCTTCGATCAGCGCTTCTCGTTCTGTGCCTATGTGCCGAGCGCACATGACCCGGACGGCGCCCCGCTGCCGCTCGCGGTGCTCCAGCACGGTACGGGCCGACGTGGCCCCCAGTACCGCGACAACTTCGCCGAGTGGGGCGAGCGGCACGACTGTCTGGTGCTGTGCCCGCTCTTCCCCGCGGGCATCGGCGACCCTGACGACCTCCACAACTTCAAGTTCCTCGAGTACGGCGACATCCGCTACGACCAGGTCCTGCTGGAGATCGTCGCGGAGGCCGGTGCCCGCTGGAACACGGACACCTCCCGGTTCCTGCTGCACGGCTTCTCCGGAGGCGGGCAGTTCGTCCACCGCTTCGCCTATCTGCACCCGGACCGGCTGAGCGGCCTCTCCATCGGTGCCCCGGGGCGGATCACCCACCTCGACGCCGAGCGGCCCTGGTGGGTCGGGCTCAAGGGTTTCGAGGAGAAGTTCGGCCGGCCGCCGCGGCTCGCGGAGCTGCGGGACGTACCGGTGCAGATGGTCGTCGGCTCCGAGGACACCGAGACCTGGGAGATCAACAACGTCGGCGACTCGAACTGGATGGACGGTGCCGACGCCCATGGCCGGACCCGGCTGGAGCGGCTGAAGGCACTGAGCGCGGACTTCGAGCGGCACGGGATATCGGTGCGCTTCGACGTCGTGCCGGGCGTGGGCCACGAGGCGATGTACGTCCTCGAACCCGTCAAGGATTTCTTCACGTCGATTCTGGAAGATCTGGAAGAAGGCAGCGGCAGATGAAGAGCACGAGCACGTACTACCGCACGGCTGCCGCGCTGGTGACCGTGGGCCTGGTCGGCGGCTGTGCCGTGGGCGCGGCGGACGAGGGCGACGGCGGTGGTGACAAGACCGTCGCCTACCCCACCGAGGGCATCTCCGTGCTCGCCCCCGGCAGCCCCGGCGGCGGCTGGGACACCCGGGCCCGTGGCATGTCGCAGGCCCTCACCAAGTGCGATGTCATCGACCAGAAGGTCACCGTCACGAACAAACCGGGCGCGGGCGGAACCATCGGCCTGGCCGAGTTCATCGAGCACAAGGGCGACATGCACCAGCTCATGGTGATGGACACGGTGACGATGCTCGGCGGCATCGCCGTCAACAAGTCCCCGGTCGACATGAAGTCGCTCACCCCGGTGGCCGGCCTCACCAGCTCGCCCAGTGTCCTCGTGGTCCCGAAGAAGTCCCCGTACGACGACCTGAAGAGCCTGCTCGCGGACCTCGAGAAGAAGCCGAAGTCCATCAAGTGGACCGGCGGTTCGCTCGGCGGCGCCGACCACATCCAGGCGGCGCTGCTCGGCAAGAGCAAGGGCGTTTCGCCGGACAGGATCAACTACGTGCCGACCGGCGGTGGCGGCGAGACCGTCAGCCAGCTGCTGAGTGGGGCCGCGACCGTGGGGATGGCCACGGTGACCGAGCTCCGCGGCCAGATCGAGGCCGGCGAGCTGAAGGTCCTGGCCCTCGCCGAGAAGCCCGAGGGCCAGGAGATCGAGGGCATCGACGCCCCGTCGCTCGCCGAACTGGGCCTGGAGGAGGCCGCCGTCTCCAGCCTCGGCGGCGTGCTGGCCCCGTCCGGGCTCTCCGACGCCGAGCAGCAGGCCGTGGTGGACACGGTGCGGAAGATGCGCGACTCCAACTGCTGGAAGGACGTACTGAAACGCAATGACTGGACGGACGCCTGGACACCGGGCGACGAGTTCGGCGACCTGATCGGTAAGCAGGAAGGCCAGGTCAATGACGTACTCAAGGAACTGGGACTGGTGAAGTGACGGTTCCCCAGACTGCCCGGCCGCGGCAGCGTCAACAGCAACAGCAACAGCAAGAGCCGGACAAACAGCAGCAGTTCGGCTCCCGCGTGATGGCGCTCTTCGTCCTCGCCGTGGGCCTCACGGTGCTGATCGGGGCGTTCCTCATCCCGGAGGGCGGCGGCTACCAAGCTGTGGGCCCGCGGCCCTTCCCGATGCTCATCGGGGCCGCGGGGACCCTGGTCGGCGCGATAGGCGTCGTCCAGGCGTTCCTGGGGCCGCGGCGGCCGGCAGCCCAGGCCGGGTCGGCACAGCCGGAGGCCCCGGGTGCGACGCGGGAGGCGGAGCCCGGCGGCCCGACCCCAGCACGGCGGCGGGCGACGTTCATGCTGCTGGCCGCCCTGATCGCGTACGCGCTGCTCATGCCGACGGCCGGCTACTGGCAGGCGACCACCGTCTTCTACGCGGGCGCCGCCCGCATCCAGGGCAGCCGCAAGCTGGTGCGCGACGTCCTGATCGGACTGGTGATCGGCCTGGCTACCTATTTCGTGTTCGACCGGCTGTTCGGCATCGATCTGCCGCCCGGCTACCTGCGATTGGCCATCTGACAGTCATGGAAGTTCTAGGCAATCTCGGCAACGGTTTCGCCGGCGCCCTCAGCCTGCAGAACCTGCTGCTGGCCCTGGCCGGCGTGACCCTGGGCACGCTGGTCGGCGTGCTGCCCGGCCTCGGACCGGCGACGACGGTGGCACTGCTGCTGCCGCTCACGTTCGTCTTCGACCCGGTCGGCGCGTTCGTGCTGTTCGCGGGCATCTACTACGGCGGCATGTACGGCGGGTCCACGACCGCCATCCTGCTCAACGTCCCCGGCGAGACCGCCTCGGTGCCGACCACCCTCGAAGGCCATCCCATGGCCAGGGCGGGACGCGCGGGCCCGGCCCTGGCCACGGCCGCGATCGGCTCCTTCGTCGCGGGCACCATCTCGACGGTCGTGATCACCTTCCTCGCACCCGGCATGTCCGCCGTGGCGAAGCTGGTCCAGCCGGCCGAGTACTTCGCCATCATCGTGCTGGCGTTCGTGACCGTGACCTCGCTGATCGGTGACTCCCTGATCCGCGGTCTGTCCAGCCTCTTCCTCGGCCTCGCGGTCGGGCTCGTCGGCATCGACGCGCTGACCGGCCAGGCCCGCTACTCCTTCGGCGTGCCGCAGTTGTACGACGGCATCTCCGTGGTGGCCCTGGCGGTCGGCCTCTTCGCCATCGCCGAGGTGCTGTACACGACCTTGACGCCCGACGGATCCGAGCAGGTCGCCTCGCTCCGCGGCCCGGTCGGCATGACGCGCGACGACTGGCGCCGCTCCTGGCGGCCGTGGCTGCGCGGCACCGCCCTCGGCGTGCCCTTCGGCGCGATGCCCGCGGGCGGTGCGGAGATCCCGACGTTCCTCAGCTACAACATCGAGCGCCGGCTGGCCAAGCGCGGACAGGAACGAGGGAAGCGGAAGGACGAGTTCGGCAACGGTGCCATCGAGGGCGTGGCAGGCCCCGAGGCCGCCAACAACGCGGCCTTCTCCGGCGTACTGATGCCGCTCCTCACCCTCGGCATCCCCACCTCCGCCACGGCGGGCGTGCTGCTCATCGCCTTCCAGATCTACAACATCCAGCCCGGACCGCAGCTGTTCGACCAGCAGACCTCCCTGGTGTGGACGCTGATCGCGAGCCTCTACATCGGCAATGTCATGCTGCTCGTGCTCAACCTCCCCATGATCCGGATCTGGGTCAAGCTGCTGCGCATCCCGGCACCCGTGCTCAGCGCGGGCATCCTGTGCTTCGCCCTCCTCGGCGTGTACGCCATCTCGCAGAGCACCTTCGAGGTGATGCTCGCCATCGGCGTCGCCGTCCTCGGCCTCTTCATGCGGCGCACCGGCTACCCCGTCGCGCCACTGATCCTCGGCGCGGTACTGGGGCCGCTGATGGAGGCCCAGTTCCGCCGGGCCCTGGCCTTCAGCGAGGGTGACCCGACGGTCTTCCTCACCCGGCCCGCGTCGGCGGCCATCCTCGCGCTGGCGCTGACCGCGCTGGTGGCACCGGTGCTGCTGCGGCGGCGCACGCGCGTCCGCCTCCCGGAACCGGAGTGACCGGGCCCGGCCCCGGATGACATGCGACCAGGGCTGGGCCCTCGCCCGCGGGGCTGGGACCGGGCTCCTGGCCTCGCCGTTTCGGTTGGTGTGATGAGACGTCGCTGATCGCCGGCTGTCGGATGAGCGAGGCGTTTTCGGTGCTCGGGCATGGTGGAGTCTCGGCGCGGTGGTCGGGTTCTCCAGGTCCTTCGAGTCGTGGCGGTCAGGTGGTATTGCCGGTCAGCCGACCGGGCGGGGCAGCGCGGCCAGCCGATGGAAGGCCGTGACCAGCTCGTTTCTCCAGGGCCAGGTCGTCGAGATCCGCAAGAGCAGGCGACCGCCGCCACGGGTGAGGCGTGCGTCGACGTGCAGCAGCCGGTAGCGGAGCTTCTTCGGCTCGGCCGCCGCGAGTCGTATTTCCGCCTCAACAGCCGCCGTACCCGAGCGAAACGGCGAGGCCAGGCGCTCCGCGCAACCGCCGGAGGCAACCCCATCTCGAGTGGAGCGATGAGTTTCCGGCCGAGGACCAGTCGATACAGGTGACAGCGTTCACCCACCAGGAGGTGCTCATGACCACCGACGGATTCACCACATGTCTCTGGTTCGACGGCCAGGCGGAAGAGGCTGCGGACTTCTACGTCTCGGTCTTCAAGAACTCCAAGCTCGGCCGGGTCCTCCGCTACACAAAGGCCGGACCCGGCCCCGCCGGCACCGTCGTGACCGTCGAGTTCGTGGCGAACGGACAGAAGTTCGTCGCCCTGAACGGCGGCCCGGAGTTCAAGTTCAACGAGGCCGTCTCCTTCGAGATCCGCTGCGACGACCAGGACGAGGTGGACTTCTACTGGAACAAGCTCACCGAGGGCGGCGGCCAGGAGGGCCCCTGCGGCTGGCTGAAGGACAGGTTCGGCGTCTCCTGGCAGGTCGTCCCGAGCAGGCTCCTCGAGCTGATCGGCGACCCTGACGAGGAGACGGCGGCCAGGGCGATGGACGCGATGATGAAGATGTCGAAGCTGGACGTCGCCGCGCTGGAGAAGGCTGCCGCGGGCGAGTGAGCCGGCGCGGCGCACGGCAGCCGGCCGACCGCACACCACCGTGGGGGGAGCCGGCCACTGTGCGCCGCCGCAAAGGGCAACTCACCACTCGTAGGCGGACTTCGAGGCCTCGTACTGTCCCTGGCGGCGTCCCGCGGAGCCAGGCTGCCCCTCGGAACTTTCGAAGCCCTCGAAGGGCGAACTGGACCGGGGCGCGGACGGTTCGGCGTCGCTCCCGGCCGTGGCGCGCCGGCGCTGAGCGGCGGGCCGGCCCTCATCGCCGTCACCCGTGACCAGGAGAGGGTCGAACATCACGATCGCTCCGGCCAGCACCAGGAAGATGACCGGTCCCATGAGCATGGGGAGCAGGAGCGACATGGGCGAGTCGCCGGTCCGTGCGCCGCCGGTCGTGTCGTGGAGGTGCACGCTGATCGCGGCCATGCCCGTGTAGTGCATGCCGCTCACGGCCACACCCATGACCAGGCTGGCGCCCAGGCTGGTCATGAAGCCCCGGATCGAAACGGCCGCCCACAGCGCGGCGGTCGCGGCGACGACGGCGATCACGATGGAGAGCGCGACGGGGCCCGGGGCGTAGCGGATGCTCCCGTCCATCTGGATCGCCGCCATGCCCAGATAGTGCATGGCGGCGACGCCGAGACCGGTGACGATCCCCGCGATGGACAGCGTGCCGCCGGAGGCGCCGCCGTATCCCACGATGAAGACGCCGATGCCGACCACGACGATCGCCACGACGAGACTGAGCACGGTCAGGCCGACGTCGTAGCTGAGACGGGTCTCCTCGACCTGGAAACCGATCATCGCGATGAAGTGCATCGTCCAGATGCCGCATCCGATCGACACCGCACCGAGCGCCAGCCAACCGGGCTTCCACGCCTGCTTGTTGTTGAACAGGGTCCGGACGATGCAGCGCAGCCCTAACGCCCCGCCCAGGCAGGCCATCAGGTAGGCGGCCACCGGAGTGACAACGCCGTAGCTGAATCCGTCCACTGTGCCTTGCATATGCCATTTCCCCCCGAGGCCTGGCTACTTGGAAGGGGAAGGTTCGCGTCCGAAGAGGCGGCGTAGCAAGCCCTTACCGTCGGTACTCGGTCGGGTCGGCGCGGCCTGACGCAAATGCTGCCCCCAGTTGGCGCAAACCGACCGGTTCGAATGCGGGCCCGTCCCGGGCGTGCCCGCCCCCCGGAGCCCGTAACAGCTGGGTTTCCCCAGGTTAAGTTCCACGCTCCGAGGGTTGGCGGGGGTCCGTGCCCGCGTTATCGTTCACGCCATTCACTCAATCGTTCCGTCGAACGAATAGCGAGAGGGGTGGTCGGTGCGCATGTCCGACACCCATCACCCGGGACGGCGGTCGGTCCTCGCCGCGGGAGCGGCGAGCGCCGCGTCGCTCGGCGCGTCCTGGCTGCTCAGCGGCTGTACCGGCGCGTCAGCCGCACCCGCACTGCCCACGGATGAGAAACAGGGTGCCCCTGACCGCGGCGGCACCTTACGGATCGCCCGGCCGCCCGCCTCCGACGCGGAGACCCTCGACCCGGCGAGCGCCCTGTCCGCGTACGAATACCTCGGCGCCCTCTACAACCGGCTGGTCCGCATCGGCGCGGACGGCACCGTCGCCCCCGACCTCGCCGAGTCCTGGGAGCCGGACGCCAGAGCCCGCACCTGGACCTTCCGCCTCCGCAAGGGCGTCACCTTCCACGACGGGCGCAGGCTCACCTCCGCCGACGCCGCGTACACCCTGCGCCACATCCTCGACGAGAAGACGGCGTCCCCGCAGGCGGCAGTCCTCGCCCCGCTCGTCGACCTCGACAGACTGCGAACTCCCGACGCCCACACGCTCGTTGTGCCGCTCAAGACCCCGAACGCGGAGTTCCCGAGCCTCCTCACGCACTACAACTGCTATGTCATCCCCGACGGCAGCGCCGGTGGCATCGGCCGCACCGGTATCGGCACCGGCCCCTTCAAGCTGGAGTCGTTCACTCCCGCGGGACCCGGCCGGATCACCGCGTACGAGGACCACTGGGCGGGCCGCCCGGTCCTGGACGCCATCTCGTTCTACTCGGTCGCCGATATGTCGGCCCGCTCGAATGCCCTGCTGGCCGGGCAGGTCGACCTGCTGTCCCAGACCAACCTCGACTTCGCCACCGCCCGGGTCATCGCCGCCTCCGACCGCGCGACGATCGCCCGGGTCGAGAACGGCCAGTGGTACGTGCTGCCGATGCTCACCACGGAGAAGCCCTTCACCGACGTACGCGTCCGGCAGGCCATGAAGCTCGCCTACGACCCAGAGCACGTGGTGAAGGTCGCCCTGCAGGGCGCGGGCACGGCCGGCTGGGACAACCCGGTGCCGCCGAGCGACCCGGCCCACATCACCACGCATCCCGAGCACGACCCCGAGCAGGCGCGGTACTTGCTGAGGCAGGCCGGACACGAGGGCCTGACGGTCGACCTCTACACGTCCTCGTACGACCCCGTCTTCACGCCCATGGCCCTCGCCTACCAGGACTCGGCCCGGCGGGCCGGGATCCGGATCCGGGTCAAGACGGCCGCGGCGGACTCCTACTACACGCAGATCTGGATGAAGAAGCCGCTCATGGCGACGTACTGGTTCACGGGCAGACCCGTCGACCAGCTCCTCACCCAGGTCTTCCGCAGCGGCTCCTCCTACAACGAGACCGCCTGGTCCGACAAGGACTTCGACGCGTTGCTCGACCGGGCCCGCCAGGAGACGGACGACCGGCGGCGGCGCGAACTGTACGGCGAGGCGCAGACCTTCGTGATGGAGAAGGGCGGGGCGATGACCCCGATGTTCGCCGACCGGCTCGTCGGCCTCTCGCGGAAGGTGCGCGGATACACCGAGTACGGCTTCGAGTTCGACTATCTCGGCATCGGCCTGAAGGGAGCCTGAGCATGCTCTCGTTCATCGCCCGCCGCGTACTCGCCGCCGTCGGCACGCTCTTCCTCTCCTCGGTCCTGGTCTTCCTCGCCGTCCAGGCACTGCCCGGCGATGTCGCCACCCAGGTCCTCGGCCGGGATGCCACGCCGGACGCGGTGGCCGCGCTGCGCGAGCAGCTGAAGCTGGACCGGCCCGCCTGGGAGCGGTACGTCGACTGGACGGCCGGCGCCCTGCACGGCGACTTCGGTGTCTCGCTCGTCTCCGGCAAGGCGGTCGGCGGCGAAGTGGGCGTGTATCTCGGCAACTCCGCGCTGATCGCTTTGATCACGGTCCTGTTCGCCGTCACCGGCTCTCTGCTGCTCGGCATCCTCGCCGGCCTGTACCGCGACCGCTGGCCGGACCATCTGATCTCCACGGTCAGCCTGGTCGGGATGAGCGTGCCGGAGTTCGTCGTCGCGACCGTGCTGGTGCTGTGCTTCTCCGTCGCGCTGCCGGTGTTCCCGGCCGTCGTGCTGTACGGACCCGAGGCGAGCGTCGGTCAACTCCTGCCCGCCGTATGGCTTCCCGCCCTCGCCCTCGCGATCGTCATGGCCGCGTACATCGTCCGGATGGCCCGCACGTCCGTCATCGACGTGATGGCGAGCGAGTACGTCACCACGGCCCGGCTCAAGGGCCTGTCGACGTGGCGGGTCGTCACCCGGCACGCGCTCCCCGGCGCCCTGCTGCCCACCCTGCACGTCATCGCCCTGAACGTCGCCTGGCTCGCGGGCGGCGTCGCGGTCGTCGAGAACGTCTTCAACTATCCCGGTATCGGCAAGCTGATGCTGTCCTCCGTGCAGAACCGGGACCTGCCCGTCATCCAGGCCATCGCCCTGATCAGCGCGATCGTGTACGTCGCCTGCAACCTCGCCGCCGACCTCGGCGCCATGGCCCTCAACCCCAGGCTCCGTACGCGCGGGAGGACTTGATGACCACCCTGGAAACCCCTGCGCCCGCGCCCGCCGCGCCGCTTGCCAAGCCCTCCACCGCGGCCCGCGCCTGGCGCACGCTCCGGTCCTCGCGGGCGGCCACGATCGGCCTCGCGATCGTCGCCGTCCACGTCCTGATCGCCCTGCTCGCACCGGTTCTCACCTCGTACGACCCCATCGTGAACAACGCCGACCAGGCACTGCTCGGGCCCAGTTGGGAGCATCTTGCCGGGACCGACCAGTACGGCCGCGACGTACTGACGCGGGTCCTGTACGGCGGTCGGTACGCGCTCGGTGTCTCCGTGACCGCGACGCTGCTGACCGTCGCGCTCGGCACGGTGGCCGGGTGTGCGGCGGCGCTGCGCGGCGGCTGGTTCGACGACGTGCTGGGGCGGGTGCTCGACGCGGTCCTCTCCGTGCCGCCCGTTCTGGTGCTGCTGGTCGTCGTCACGGCGCTGGGCACGGGGCCGTCGGTGATCGTCCTCGCGATCGCCGTCGTATACGTCCCTCAGGTCGTACGTGTCGTGCGGGGCGCGGCGTTGGCGATCGTGCCCGCCGACTATGTGACCGCCGCCCGAGCACGCGGCGAGGGCACCTGGGCGATCCTGTGGCGCGAGGTCCTGCCGAACATCATCGACGTGGTGTGCGTGGAGTTCGCGATGCGGGCCTCATGGGTGGTGCTGCTGATCTCCTCGCTCTCCTTCCTCGGCTTCGGCGCCGATCCGCCGACTCCCGACTGGGGACTGATGGTTGCCGAGAACCGCACCGCCATCACCGTCGTACCGATGGCGAGCCTCGCACCCATCATCGCCCTGGCGACGCTCGTGGTCGGGCTCAACCTCGCGGCCGACGCCCTGTCCAAGGCGTGGGGCGTCGACCGGATCAGGGAGGGGCTCTGATGGCCGCCAAAGCTGCTGCCACCACCGCCGCCGCCACCGCCATCGTGTCCGTGGACTCCCTGTCCGTCGCCTACCGCTCGGGCGGACGTGACGTGTCCGTCGTCCATGAGGTGTCGCTCGACGTACGAGCGGGCCGGACGCTGGCGCTGGTCGGCGAGTCGGGCAGCGGGAAGTCGACGGTCGCGGCGACGCTGCTCGGACATCTGCGGCACGGCTCGCGGGTGACGGGTGGTTCGGTCCGGGTCGACGGCGCCGATGTATTCGCCCTGACCGTACGGGAGTTGAGGCGGCTGCGAGGTGGGACGGTCGCGATGGTCGGGCAGAACGCCGGGCAGGCGCTGACGCCGTCCATGCGGATCGGACGGCAGATCGCGGAGGTCGGCGGGGACATACCCGTCGTGGACCTGCTGGAACAGGTCCGGCTGCCTCGCCCCGCCGAACTCGCCCGCCGCTACCCGCACGAGCTGTCCGGCGGTCAGCAGCAGCGCGTCGCCATCGCCATGGCCGTCGCGGCCCGGCCGAAGGTCCTCGTCCTCGACGAGCCGACGACCGGGCTCGATGTCGTCACCCAGCGCGGTGTACTCGACCTGATCGGGGCCCTGCGCGACGAACTCGGCCTCGCCGCCGTGCTGGTGAGCCATGACCTCGGCGTCGTCGCGCACATGGCCGACGAAGTGACCGTGCTGCGGTCCGGGCGGATCGTGGAGGCCGCGCCCACCGGCCGGCTGTTCGCGGCGCCCCAAGACCCGTACACCAGACGGCTGTTGGCGAGCGTGCCGCGGCTGGATGACGCCGGGCTCGCGCTCGTGGGTGAGGCGGGGGAACGGGAGGTGCGGCCCAGGGCCGTCGTTTCCGACGCTTCTCCTGTCGCCGTCTCCGCGCGGGACCTCACCGTCGACTATGGATCGTCCCGTGCCGTGGACGGAGTGTCCTTCGAGGTCCGGCGCGGTGAGGTCCTCGCCCTCGTAGGGGAGTCGGGCAGCGGAAAGTCCACGCTTGCCTGGGCGCTCGCCGGCCTGCGCGCTCCGTCCGGCGGCGCGATGACCCACGAGTCGGGTGACCTCGCCGGGCCCGCCCGCAAACGGCCGTTGTCGTTGCGGCGCCGGGTGCAGCTCGTCTTCCAGAACGCCGACACGTCGCTGAACCCGCGCCGTTCGGTCGGTGACGCGGTGCGACGGCCGCTGCGGTTCTTCGGTACGGCGGGCTCGCGCGCGGAGGCCGCCGCACGCGCCCGGCAGCTGATCTCCGACGTACGCCTCGATCCCGCGTTCGTCGACCGGCTGCCCGCGCAGCTCTCCGGCGGGCAGCGGCAGCGGATCGGGATCGCGCGGGCGCTGGCCGGGGAGCCGGATGTGCTGATCGCGGACGAGATCACTACGGCGCTGGACGTGTCGGTACAGGCCGACGTCCTGCGGCTGCTCGACGATCTGCGGCGGGAGCGGGAGTTGGCCTGCCTGTTCATCAGCCACGATCTCGCCGTCGTACGGGGGATCGCCGACCGGGTGGTCGTGCTGCGCAACGGCGTCGTGGTCGAGGAGGGCC
This sequence comes from Streptomyces yerevanensis, assembly GCF_000716805.1. NCBI lineage: Bacteria > Bacillati > Actinomycetota > Actinomycetes > Kitasatosporales > Streptomycetaceae > Streptomyces > Streptomyces yerevanensis. The sequence continues at coordinate 110,643 of NZ_JNWJ01000008.1, forward strand.
CGACGGACGCGGTCTTCGCCGCTCCTGGGCACCCCTACACCCGGCAGCTGATGGCGGCGGCCCTCGAACCCGATCCCGACGCGCGGCCTCTCGTGGCGGACGCCCCCGAGTGGACGGATGCCGCCGAGCCGGGCGACGTCTGGACGGAACTCGGCGACGGCCACCGCGTGCGCCGCTGGAGCCCTCTCGCGCGGGAAGGAGTCGCGTGAGGTACCGCGAGCACTTCGACCGCCGGGTCCTGCGCGAGGACGTCTGGATACCCACCCGGGACGGCAGGACACGCCTGCACGCCCGGATCTGGCGACCGGCCGACGCCGTGGACGACCCCGTCCCCGCCCTGCTCGAATACCTCCCGTACCGCAAGACGGACTGGACCGCCCCTCGGGACGCCCAACGGCACCCCTGGTACGCGGGCCACGGCTACGCCTCTGTCCGCGTCGACATCCGAGGCCACGGCGACAGCGAGGGAACGCCCGGCGACGAGTACGACGCGCAGGAACTCGCGGACGGGGTGGACGTCGTCAACTGGCTTGCCGAGCAGCCCTGGTGCACCGGCAAGGTGGGCATGTTCGGGATCTCGTGGGGCGGCTTCAACGCGCTGCAGATCGCCGCCCTCGCCCCCGAACCGCTGAAGGCGATCGTGACGGTCTGCTCGACGGACGACCGTTACGACAACGACGTGCACTACATCGGCGGCGCCGTCCTCGGCATCGACATGCTCGCCTGGGCGGGCACGATGCTCGCGTTCGCCGCCCGCCCGCCGGACCCGAACAGTGTCGGCCCAGACCGCTGGCTGCCCATGTGGCGCGAACGCCTCGACGCTCTCGAACCCTTCCTGCACACCTGGCTGGAACACCAGCAGCGCGACGACTACTGGCGGCACGGCAGCGTCTGCGAGGACTACGGCGCCATCGACGCGGCCGTGCTCGCCGTGGGCGGCTGGAACGATCCGTACCGCGACACCGTGCTGAGGCTCGTGGAGCACCTGCCGGACGACCGCGTACGAGGGATCGTCGGGCCCTGGTCGCACCAGTACCCGGACCGCGGGCTCCCGCCCGGCCCCGCGATCGGCTTCCTCCAGGAGACCCTGCGCTGGTGGGACCATCACCTCAAGGGCGAGTCTGCATCCGATAGCGCCTCCGGCGCGGGCGGCATCATGCGCGAGCCGAAGCTCCGCGCCTGGATCAACGACTCGGTTCCGCCCGCCACTTCGTACGAGGTCATGCCGGGGCGCTGGGTGGGCGAGTCCAACTGGCCTTCGCCGTCCGTCACTTGGGACGAACGTCCGCTGGGGGACAGCCACGCCCCCGTCCGAGTCCGCACTCCCCAGCACACCGGCATCGACGCAGGCCGCTTCTTCCCGTTCGGCAACGCGAGCGACCTCCCGCCGGACCAGCGGGAGGAGGACGGCCGCTCGGTCTGCTTCGACTCGGAACCCCTCAACGACCGCGTGGAGATCCTGGGCCGCCCGCGCGTGAGGCTCCGCCTCGACAGCGCGACCCCGCGCGCCCATGTGATCGCCCGCGTGTGCGACGTCGCGCCCGACGGCTCCTCCACGCTCGTCACGCGCGGTGTGCTCAACCTGCTCAGCAGGCGGGGGCGCGAGAGGGCCGTGGAGTGGACGCCGAGCACGTACGAGACGGTGGAGTTCGAGCTCGGCGGCACCGGGTACGCCTTCCCGCCTGGTCATCGCATCCGGGTCGCCGTCTCCGACACGTACTGGCCCTGGGTGTGGCCGCACGGCGAGCGCGGCGCCGGCCTGACCGTGGTGCCCGCCGACAGTGCCGTACTCCTTCCCGTACGGGATCCCGCGCACGACGAAGGCAAGGAGCCGATCCGCTTCGAGGAGCCGGAGCAGGCCCCACCGCTGCCGGTGACGTACGAGCGGCCCGCCGAAGCGCGGCCGGAGCGGCTGGTCACGCACGATGTCGCCGAGGGGGAGTGGACGCTGGAGGTCGACCCCAACTACGGAGGGTCCCGGACCTTTCCGGACGGGCTGCGCTACGAGGAGCGCGCATGCGAGACGTACCGGATCCGCACCGATGATCCGCTCTCGGCGCGGGCGGTCTCCGAGTGGGGCATCCGGCTGCGACGCGACGGCGACTGGGACGCTGAGATCATGGCGCGCACGGAGCTGCGGGCCACGGCCGCGGAGTTAATCATGGACAGTCGCATCGAAGCACGGGCGGACGGAGAGACAGTGGCCAAGCGGACATGGCATCGCGTCATCCCGAGGACGTCGGCGTGAAGGCCGCCAGGACGCCCCGCCGTGCCGTCGCCGCCGCCGACCGCATCCGGCAGCCCACCGAGGTGCGCCGCCGGCTCATCGTGGAGGCGGCCGTGCCGCTGATCGCGGAACGCGGGTACCAGTCGGTGGGCGTACGCGATGTCGCCGCCGCGGCCGGGGTGTCGGTCGGCACGGTCACGTATCACTTCGGCAGTGTGCAGGAGATCCTCTCCGAGGCGATGGTGCTGCACATCGAGCGGTACTACGCGGCACTGCACGAGGCCGCCGAGCAGGCGGCCGGCGGCCGTGAGGCGCTGCGGCTGCTGATCGACGCGCTGTTCACCGAGGACACCGAACGGCACTGGCGGATGTGGTTCGACTACTGGAGCGCGGGCGACCGCGACCAGGACCCCGAGCGAGCCTTCGCCCGCGGCCAGGCCAAGCGGTACGAGGACTGGCACAGCCAGATCCGTGCCCTGGTCGAACGGGGCGTCGCCGAGGGCGAGTTCGTCTGCGCGGACCCGGCCGGCTTCACGGTGCGGTTCGCGGCGCTCTCCGACGGACTGGCCCTCCAGTGGCTGCGCCAGGCGCCTCCGCTGAGCACACAGGACGCCCGTCGGCATCTTTACCGTCTGGTAGAGACGGAGTTGGGGACGGGGCGTCAGGGTCCTTCTGCGTAAAGGGTTGCGCAAAGTCTTGACCGTGACTCGATCACGACCCTACGGTGCCGCCGACGCTACGAACCGTGTTCGAAATGCCGTACAGCCGGGTCGAGTTGAGAGAGCTCGACTCCCGGAGCCGAAAGTCCGAGCCGCCCATGTCCGAAACGCGCCACACACAACGTCGCCGCCGCCGACGGATGCCCCCGCCCGCGCTCGTCGGCCGCACGGCGTTCCCCGCCACCTGAACACCGGTAACACCTGACCACCGGTCGAGCCGTGCCAACCGGTACGAGCGCGGCCACGCCGTCGAACCGGTTCGACGGCCCTCCTGAAAGGACGTCACCCATGCCATCCGCCGACAGAGCCGCGCGGCGCAGAGCCCCGGCCGCCGTGGCGCTGGCCCTCGGCGCGGGCCTGCTGGCCGCGCCGGCCGGCCCCGCGCAAGCGGCCGAGCCGCCCAAGCCGACCGCCCACTACACCTTCGACCAGGACGACCTCGCCTCCGGCAAGATCACCGACAGCTCCGGCAACGGACTGACGGCGGACCTGGTGAACGGCTCCACCGCCCAGTCCGTCGAGGGCACGGGCGGCGGCAAGGCGCTCGCCCTGCCCGGCGGGCCGGACACGTCCGACGGGGCGTACGTCCGCCTGCCTCGCGAAATCATCGGCGAAGCAACCGACTTGACGGTCTCCGCTCGGGTGAAGTGGAGCGGCGACAAGTCGTCCTGGCAGCGGATCTTCGATCTGGGCACCAACACCACCAAGTACTTCTTCGCCACCCCGTACAACGGCAACGGGGTACTGCAGACCTCCGTGACCACCGGCGGAGGGGGCGCGGAGAACCAGGTCAAGGGTTACGCGCCACTCCCGGCGAACGAGTGGAAAACCGTCACCGTCACCCTCGACACCTCCGCAGGGCGACTCACCACGTATCTCGACGGTGTGGCGGTCTCCTCCATCGAGACCAGCATCAAGGCCAAGGACGTGCTGGAGAGTTCGGCCACGGCCGCCGGTTACATCGGCAAGTCCCTCTGGCCGGATCCGCTGCTCAAGGGCGCGGTCGACGACTTCGCCGTGTGGCACGCGGCGCTCAGCGCCGAGCAGGTGGCCGGCACCGTCCCGGCCCTGCCCACCCTCCAGGAGCTCTCGAAGACGTCCTTCGAGGCCCGTACGACGAACGGGACCGCCCCGACCCTCCCCGCCGCCGTCCGCTCCACCTACTCCGACGGCTACGACCGCGACACCCCGATCACCTGGGACGACATACCGGCCGACAAGTACGCCCAGCCCGGGACGTTCACCGTGGCCGGAAAGGCGGCCGGGCGCGAGGTGAAGGCGACCGTCACCGTGGTCCGCGAGGGCCAGCTGACCGTCGATCTCGGCTCGGACACCGGTAAGTTCCACGGCGGCGCCTCCGGCACCCTCTACGGCGTGTACGGGCCGGACGTCCCTACCAACAACCTCATCGAGGGCATGGGCCTGCGCACGGTCTCCACCAAGGCGCAGGACGGCCCGCAGCATCCCGGTGCCGACGCGCTGGAGGTGGTCAAGCCGCTGGCCGACTCCACCGACGGTGATGTGTACATCTACATGACGGACATCCACCGTGGCTTCCCGTACCAGTGGCCGGGCGACACCCCGGAGGAGAAGGTCAAGCTCTACCGGGAGAAGGTCGAAAAGCAGGTCGACCAGGTCCTGAAACTGCCGAAGGAGTACCAGGACAACATCGTCTTCGTGCCGTTCAACGAGCCCGAGGGCAACATGTTCGGTACGGGCGAGTGGAGTTACAACAAGACCAGCTGGCTCAACGACCCCGACGACTTCTTCGCCACCTGGGACGACTTCTACAAGCTCATCAAGGGCAAGCTGCCCGACGCCCGAATCGCCGGCCCCAACACCAGCGTCCTGTATGACCAGGTGAAGGGCTTCCTGACCCACACCCTGGAGGCCGGCACCCTCCCCGAGGTCATCACCTGGCACGAGCTGAGCCACCCGGAGGCGGTGCGCGAAAGCACCGCCAAGTACCGCGAGTGGGAGAAGGACCTCTTCAAGGGCACCGACCGCGAAGGCACCCAACTCCCCATCAACATCAACGAGTACGCCTTCAACTACCACACCTCGGTACCCGGCCAGATGATCCAGTGGGTGTCCGCGATCGAGGAGTCCAAGGTGGACGCCGACATCGCGTACTGGAACATCGACGGCAACCTCTCCGACTCCGCGGTGCAGTCCAACCGCGGCAACGGCCAGTGGTGGCTGCTGAACTCGTACGCCTCGATGAGCGGGCACACCGTGAAGGTGACCCCGCCGTTCCCCGGCGAGAACTACACCATGCAGGGCGTCGCCACGCTGGACGAGAAGAAGAAGCAGTCCCGGCTGGTCTTCGGCGGTTCTGTCGGCAAGGGGCACATCACCTTCGACAACGTCCCGAAGAAGGTCTTCGGTGACCGGGTGCACGCCTGGGTGAAGGAGATCGACTGGAGCGGTCAGGTCGGCGACAACACCGGCCCGAAGCTGCTCTCCGAGCAGAACCTGAAGGTCGGTGCCGACGGCAAGGTCGTCGTCGACTTCGGCGACGGAGACCTGCCGACGCTCAAGGAGTCCTCGGCGTACGAGATCGTCCTCAGCCCGGCCGGCAAGGCGAAAGGCACCCAGTCCCCGCCCACGCGGTGGAAGGACTCGTACGAGGCGGAGGATGCAGCCCACACCGGGTCCGGCTACACGAAGAACGGCCCGGAGGGCTCGCCGCGCGACGTGTCGAAGTTCTACACCTCCGGCGGCTACGACGTGGGCGGCCTGCGCACCGGCTCGGACGTCACGCTCGACTTCACCGTGGACGTGCCCGAGGACGGCACGTACGACCTGAGCGTCTTCGCCAACTCCCTCAACACCTTCGACAAGGTGAAGGAACAGGGCCCGACCAACGTCTTCCTGCGCGTGGACGGCAAGGCGGACAGCGAGCAGGAGCTGCATCTGCCGCTCGGCTACAAGTGGGTGGTGTGGGACCACACCGACACCAAGGTCAAGCTGACCAAGGGCAAGCACACCATCACGCTCGCCGCGAAGAGCGCCGACGGCAAGGGCGCCACCAAGGGCGACGCCATCGTCGACCGCCTCACCCTCTCGCTCCCCGAGGCTTCGGCCGACACCCAGGTGTACGAGGGCGAGCTGGCCTGGCTGGGCGGCGGCGCGCAGCCCGTCTACACACTGCCGAAGCCGGCCGCCACCGGCTCGGGCGCGGTCCGGCTCCCGAAGAACGGGACCGCCACGTTCTGGGTCTACTCATCCGCCGACCGCGAGGCCACCCTCAAGGTCGACACCCTCGCCGGCTCCGGTGCCCGACTGTCCGTCAACGGGCACGACGTCCTGCGCCTGGGCAAGGGCACCAGTAGTGCGGCGGTCTCCCTGACGGGCGGCGTCAACAAGGTGACGGTGACCGGAGGTTCGTCCACCACCCTCGTCGACCGTCTCCGGGTCACGCCCACCGAGGGCGCGCTCCCGGCGCGTACGTACGAGGCGGGCGACGCCGAGCTCGCCGGTTCGGCCAAGCTCGCAGAGCTCTCCCTGGCCACCGACGGCACGGCGATCACCGACATCGGCGGTGACCCCGGCAACGGCAACACCGCGACGTTCACAGTCAAGGCCGACCGCACAGGCCTGCACGCGCTACGGGTCCGCTACTCCAACCCGGAGCAGTCCGAGGCCACCCACTACAACCCGGACCCGCTCGCCCGCCACGCCGACATCAGCATCAACGGCGGCAAGGTGCAGCGAGTGGGCTTCCCGCACAGCTTCCACCAGAACAACTTCTGGGAGCTGACCATCCCCGTCCAGCTGAAGAAGGGGCAGAACACGATCGCCTTCCGTTCCGAGGAGCTGCCGAACTTCGACGGCACCTCGTACGCCTCGGACACCTTCCCCGGCGTACTGCTCCGCTCCCGCTACGCGCCGCTGATCGACCGGATCACCGTCGCCCCGTACGCGAGGGAGACCCGATGACGCCATGACCACCGGCGGCGCGGCGATGAGGGCGCCGCGCCGCCGGTACCCACGCGGGTGCCCGGGTCCGTCGAGAGGTCAGCGGACCCGGGCACCCGCCGTTCACGGCTCTCTCAGTTCGTCGCGGCGGTCAGCGCCTTGGTGATCGCCCGGGTCATGCGCAGGATGCCGGGGGAGGGGACCGGGCAGGGCCTGGACTTCGCGGTGGTGGGGGCCAGGCAGAAGTGCAGGTAGTCGTCGTCGCGGTGCAGGGCGGTGCGGTTGTTGTCCGGCTGGGTGCAGTACGCGGGGTGGTCGCGTTCGTATGCCGTGCACGGCAGGTGCTGGGACCAGGTGTAGCGGGCGCCGGCCGGGCCGACCTCCTTGCCGGCGTCCGCGACCAGACCACCGGACGCTTCGGCCTGCTGGTCGTAGATCTCGTTGACGCGGCGGACCCGGTCGGGGGTGATCGGGTCCGGGCCCTGGAGCACCCACACGACCTTCGGCTGCTTCTCGCCGCCCGCTTTCGCGATCTGGTCGGTCAGTTTGCGGGCGTCGGAGGTGTAGCGCGCGAAGTACGTGGCCGGATCCTTGCCGTGGGTGATCCCGTCCATGCACCACGTGTAGTCCCAGGCGTTGGCCCAGAACTGCAGCACCACGAAGTCGGGCTGCAGCGAACGCACCAGGGCGGCCGCCTTGTCGCTGTCGGGGACGAGCGACTTCTCGCCGGTGCCCTCCAGGTAGTCGCAGAGCGTCGTCCCCGAGTACGGGGCGCTGGTGTAGCGCGCCTTCAACTCGTCCTGGAGGAGCTCGCCGAGCACCTTCTGGTTCTCCATCGCGAGCGAGTCACCGAGGTACAGCACGGTGGGGCGCTTCGCGGGAGCCGCAGCCGCGGCCGAGGCGGGAGGCCGCTGCTGCTGTGTGGTCGAGGACGGCGAGGGGCCCGGCGCCTTCGCCGCCGCCGTGCCGGAAACCGGCCGCTCGGGCGGCGCGGCCTCGGGCCCGGAGGAGGGGTCTCCACAGGCTCCGAGCAGCAGCAGACCCACCAGCATCCCGCCGACCCACGCCTTGCGCATACAGCAACTCCCGCCCCACCCACCGAAAACGGCCCCCAGACAAGCACAGCGGGGCGCGCGGGGGAAGTGCCCTGGCTGCCAAGGCCGGGCGGTCACTGGGGAGCGGGCGGGCGAGCCCGGGTCTCAGATCTGATTCCGGGCCAGGTGCCGGGCGGTGAGGGCCAGTTGGAGGCGCAGGCGGCCCTGTGGGGTGCGTACCGGCCAGCCCAGCAGGGACTCCGCGTGGGCGAGGCGGTCCTGGAGTGTGGAGTGGTGGAGGTTCAGCTCGGTGGCCGCTGTGCGCAGGCTCGGGGAGGTGATGACGGCGTACAGCGTGGGCAGGAGCCACGGGGCCGCCGCGGCGGCGTGGTCGAGGGCGCGTACGTCGGGCGGGGGCTCGATGCCCGGGGCGACCACGGCTGACAGCAGGGCGAGCGTGCCGAGTTCGTCGGCGTGGACGACGCGCGGGCCCGGATCCTGGTCGCTGCCCCCGGCCGTGAAGCGCAGGGCCGTGCGGGCGGCGGACCAGGAGCGGGGCAGTTCCAGGACGGGGACCGCCGGGCCCACACCCACCCGGCCCTCGTGCGGCAGCTCAGGGCCTGGGACCGGCTGGACGAGGGCCCGCTCGCCGGAGGCAAGGCTCAGGGAGAGCTGCTTCTGAGAGCCGCCGCGCAGTGCGATCGTGCGGGCCTGACCGTCCGGGTCGAGGCCGAGCCCGCGCGCCGCGTGCAGCCGGGCGGCCTCCGCGGCCGTCGGGTCGAGCACCGTCTCCAGCAGGGCCGGATCGTCGGTCGGGCCGTGCACAGGGGCCCGCCCCCGGGTGCGGTCCAGGACATGCCGGGCGGCGCTCGCGGTCCGCTCCAGGACCATGGCGTCGACCACCGTCCGCGGTCCCGTGCGCTCCAGCCACACCGCGGGCGCCCCGCCCGGGATCAGCGGCGCCGAAGGCCACTCGGGACGCACGGGCCCCGGCTCGTCGCGCCGCCGCCCGTCGGCCTCGACCCGGAGCCGTACCCGCCTGGCCTCGTCGACAAGTCGCGCGGGGCAGCCGGACAGCACCGCCGCACCCCGCACCAGGGCCTCGAGCCCGGCGCGCCCCTCGACCAGCCGGTCGAAGTAGGCGATGACCTGGACGGCGGCTCCGGCGTCCGGGTCGAGCGCGGCCAGGCGGCCTGCCAGCTCTTCCATCTGCTCATTCTCGGTCAGGAATCACCATTTGGTGCCATGGGTCAGAGGTCACCCTGTACGCCCATGAGTGATGCGTCACTCACCGAGCAGTCGGTGCAGCCACCGCACCCGGGCCGCCCGGGCGTCCTGGGACAGCGCGGCCTGCGGGGCGAGTCCGTCGAAGCCGTGGAACGCGCCCGGCCACACGTGCAGCTCGGCCTGGCCGCCCGCCTGCCAGATCCGGGACGCGTAGGCGACGTCCTCGTCGCGGAAGGTCTCGGCCGAGCCCACGTCGATGAAGGCCGGCGGCAGCCCGGACAGGTCCTCGGCGCGGGCCGGAGCCGCGTACGGGGAGACGTCCGCCGTGCCGCGGGCCTCACCGAGCAGCGCGGTCCAGCCGGTGTCGTTCGCCGTACGGTCCCAGATGCCGAGGCCGGCCATCTGGTGGGCGGAGGGGGTGTCGTTGCGGTCGTCGAGCATCGGGTACAGCAGCATCTGGCCGATCGCACGCGGCCCGTTCCGGTCGCGGGCCAGCAGTGCCAGCGCCGCGGCGAGCCCGCCGCCCGCGCTGCCGCCCGCCAGGATGATCCGGTCCGGGTCTGCGCCGATGTCCTTGGCGTTCTCCGCCGTCCACAGCAGGCCCGCGTAGCAGTCCTCCACCGGGGCCGGGTGCGGATGCTCCGGAGCGAGCCGGTACTCCACCGACACCACGACCAGGCCCAGCTCCTCGGCCCACTCCATCGTCAGGTCCATGCCCATCCGGCTGTTGCCCAGCACCATGCCGCCGCCGTGTGTGTGATAGACGACCGGCCGCGGACCGGGCAGGGAGGTGGGGCGGCAGATGATCAAGGAGATGTCCGGTGCGCCCTCGGGCCCGGGCACCGAACGCTCCTCGACCTCGAAGGCGCCGTCGCGGCTCAGCGCCTCGTTCGTCGGCAGTTCGAAGGGGCCGTCGTCGCCAAGCCCCCGCGCCATCGGGATCCACTCCGGCAGGAGGGTGGTGGGCGCCTGATCGCCCATGACGGCGAGCGCCGCGGCCAGCTCGGGGTCGAAGGGCGGGGGAGTGGTGGTCATCGGGTCCTCCTCGATACGGCGTCGTTGCCTGACGCCGATCATCACCGTCCCCGAGGGAAGCGGGGGCCCGCCGTCCGGCGGAAGTCTCCCGCAGGACGGCGGGCTGCGTAACCGTTTCGTCTCGGGAACGGCGGGTTGCGTAACCGTTTCGTCGCAGCGTGGGCCGGTCTACAACCCAACTCCTCCGGCGCCGGTCTAGCCCGCACAGAGTGCACCACGCATGTGGACGAAGGGGGAAGGACCGCCATGGGGGACATACGCAGACGGGGAGCCGTCGTACTGGGCATCACGGGGCTGGTGGCGCCGCTGACCGTCGCGCTGGGCGCGGCGCCGGCGCAGGCGGCGAGCTGCAGCACGCAGACCGGTCCGTATCAGAAGCAGGTGGAGAGGTTCCTCGGCCGGACCGTCGACGGCAGGCAGTCCGCCGCCGACTGCCGGGCGATCAAGGCCTTCCAGACCAAGCACGGGATCACGCCGAACATCGGGTACGCGGGGTCGGTCACCTGGGGCGTGATGGACCTGATGAAGAAGCAGAAGGCCGTCGGGAACAACCCCAACAGGGACGGCAGGTGCCCGGTCAACAAGGGCCGCATCGCCTGCGTGAACCTGACACTGCAACTCAGCTGGATCCAGGACGGCAGCAGGCTCGTCTACGGTCCGGTCCCGGTCCGCACCGGACGCAACGGATACGAGACCCGCACCGGCCTGAAGAAGATCTACTGGCGCAACATCGACCACGTCTCGACCATCTACAACGTGCCGATGCCCTACAGCCAGTTCTTCGACGGCGGCCAGGCCTTCCACTCCGTCGGCGTGAGCATGTGGAACCCGCCCGGCTCGCACGGCTGCGTCAACATGACGAAGACCAACGCCAAGAAGTACTGGTCGCTCCTCAAGAAGAACGACGACGTCTTCGTGTACGGCCGCAAGCCGGGCACCTGACCGGTTGGCCTGGTCGGCCCGGCCGCCCCGAAGGGCAGCCGGGCCGGAGTCGATACCGGGCCGGTCACTCTTCGGGTGCGTCCCCGAAGTCCGGTATCTCCAGCCTTGCCCCGCCCTGCCGCGCGGAGTCGTGCGCGACGATGCCCGGCAGGGTGTAGCGGGCGGCCACCCACGCGTTCACCGACGGCAGGGTGCGCGTGTTCACCGCGGTCACGAAGTCGTCCACCAGGAAGTGGTGGCTCCCCTCATGGCCGTTGTGCAGGTGGTCGAACTCCCGCGGCAGCCGCGAGCGGTCGTGCACCGGCGCCGAACCGGAGGTGAAGGCGGCCCTGAGGTCCGGCGCGATGTGCTGGAGTGACGGGTCGTCAGGAGACATGGTGGGCTTGGGCTCCAGCAGCTCGCTGATGTCCTTGACGCCCTTCTTGTCCTGCCACATGGCCACCGTGGCGAGCTGTTCCATGCTGGCGTCCGTGCCGAAGAACCGGAAACGCGACTCCCTGATGTGCGAGGGGTAGCCGACCCGCCGGAACTCGTTCGTACGGAACGATCCGCCGCCCGCGACCTCGAACAGCGCGGTCGCGTTGGAGAAGTCGTTGCCGAACTGGCTGACCTCCTGGTCGAATACCCCGTCACCGCGATCGTCCTTGACACCGATCGCGGACACGCTCACCGCATGCGTCTGCCAGGCACCCAGCACCCCACCCACCGAGTGCGTCGGGTAGAGCAGCGGCGGATAGCTGGCGGTGGATTTCCAGTCCTCGCCGCCGCTGTACTGGTAGGCCTCGTAGAACCCGAGGTCCATGTCGTGCACATAGTCGCCCTCGGCGTAGAAGAGCCGCCCGAAGGCTCCCTCGGCGATCTGGTTGCGGGCGTGCACGGTCGCCGGGTTGTACTGGCTGGTCTCGCCCATCATGTACGTCAGACCGGTGGCGCGTACGGTGTCGATGATCGCCGCGATCTCCTCCGCAGTGATCGCCATGGGCACCGCCGAGTACACGTGCTTGCCGGCGTTCAGCCCATGGACCACCAGCGGTCCATGGGTCCAGCGCTGCGTGAAGATCGCGACGGCGTCGACCGCCTCGGACTCCAGCATCGCCTCGTACGAGGGGAAGGTGCCCGACAGCCCTTCCGCGGACGCCAGTTGCTCGGCCCGCTCGGGCAGGAGGTCGGTGACGAAGACCTCGCTCACGCCGGGGTGGGCCAGGAACAGCTTGGCGAACTGTCCCGAGAACTGTCCGGCACCGACGATGCCGAGGGAGAACGTCATGTAGGGGGTGCCCTTCACTGGTCGATTCACTGGTCGAGGATGAGGTTGATCTGGTCGTTGGTCTCGTCGAGGCTGCTCACCGGCTTGCCGTTGCCGTAGATGTCCTCCATGGCGGGCTGCATGAGCGCGGTGACGTCGGCCGCGTAGTTGGTGATCGGGTAGGAGAACGTCCGGAAGTTCTTCTTGTCGGCCACCGGCTCGGTGAAGGCCGTGACGTCGATGCCCTTCTTCTTGTAGGCGGCGGTGGCGGCCTCGGTGCCGGCCGGTGTGGCGGGGAAGACGACCCCGGCCTTGCCGACCACGGTCTGGCACGCGTCGGAGGCCAGATACGCCACCCACTTGCGGGCGTTCTCCTTGTTGTCGGAAGCCTTGCTGATGGAGTCGGCGAGGCCGTTCATCATCGTGGCGCGCTTGCCGGTCGGACCGGCCGGGGTGAGGGCGGTGCCGGCGTCGATGCCCTTGGTGCCGTAGTACGTGGAGATCATCCAGGCACCGTCGAAGACGGCGGCGGCCTTGCCCGCGGCGAACTGCGTGATGCCCTGGTTGGACTGGATGTTGTAGTCGGAGAAGGGGGCCATGTAGCCCTTCTTCGCCAGGCCGAAGTACCAGTCGATGGTGGACTGGAAGGCCTTGCTGTCGTACTGGTACTCCGTGCCCCACCGGGCCTTTTCGGTGTAGCTCCACCCGGCGGAGCCGGTGAAGGTGCTCCACTGGGTCTGGCCGTCGCCCATGCCGCCGCCCTGGGTGGCGAGCCCGTACACCTTGACGTTGTTCTTGTCGAAGCCCGGCTCGTCGCCCCGCTTGCCGTTCTTGTCGACGGTCAGGTGGGCGATCGCCTTCTCGAAGGTGCCACCGTCCTTGGGGTTCCAGGAGAGGCTGTTGAGCTGCTCGGCGGTGACGCCGGCGTCCTTCGCCATCTTCTGGTTGTAGAAGAGCGCGACGGTGTCCCAGTCTTTGGGGGCGCCGTAGCGGTGACCGTCCTGGCCGATCCAGCTGGCGGCGAGCCCCGGCTGGTAGTCGTCGTTCTTGATGCCCAGGTCGTCGAGCGGCTCCAGCACCTGCAGATCGGCGAACTGGCCGAACTTCTGGATGTGGTCGGTGAAAACGTCCGGCTGGGTGCCCGCGATGAAGCCGGCGGTGAGCTTGGTCCAGTAGTCGCTCCAGCCCAACTGGGTGATCTTGACCTTCAGGCCCGGGTTCTCCTTCTCGAACCCCTTGGCGCAGGTCTGGTAGGCGGGCAGCTGGTTGGCGTCCCACAGCCAGTACGTCACCGTGTTCGCGGAGGCCCCGGTGGAGTCGCCGTTCGCGCAGCCGGTCACCAGGGACAAGGTCAGCGCTCCGGCCAGCGCGGTCAGCGTACGAAGTCGCATGGTCATTCCCTCACTTGATCCCGGTGAAGCCGATGGAGCTGACGATGCGGCGGGCGAAGCAGGCGAAGAGCACCAGCATCGGCAGCGCGGCGATCAGCGTCGCCGCCATGAGCCCGGACCAGTCGACGCCGGTCGCCGGGGTCTGCGCCCGGAAGACCGCCAGCGCCACGGTCAGCACGCGCGAGCTGTCGCTGTACGACACCATCAGCGGCCAGAAGTAGTCGTTCCAGGACGTGATGTACGTCAGTACCGACAGCGTGATGATCGGGGTGGACGCCATCGGCAGGACGACCCGGAAGAAGATCTTGATCTTTCCGGCGCCGTCGAGCAGTGCCGCCTCCTCGACCTCCCGGGGGATGTTCATGAAGAACTGCCGCAGGAAGAACACTGCGAACGGGGTCATGAACATCGTCGGCAGCGCGATCCCCAACAGCGTGTCCACCAGCTGGAGTTCCTTGATGAGCACGAAGTTCGGCAGCAGCGTGAAGATGGTCGGCACCATCAGCCCGGCCAGGAACAGGGCGAACACCTTGTCCCGGCCGCGCCAGCGCAGCCGTGCGAAGGCGTACGCGGCCATCGCGGAGAAGAAGATCTGGCACGCGGTGATCACCGTCGAGACGCCCACCGAGTTGAGCAGATAGCGCCAGAAGTCGAGCCCGCCGCCCGCGCCGCCCTGCGCGACCGCCTCCTCGGCCGACTGCAGACCGAGGGCCCGCTCGAAGCCGCTGGTGGTGAGGTCGACGGGCAGCGGGTTGGTGGGGTCGGCGCCCAGGCCCGCGTTGGTGGAGAGCGCCGTGCGCAGGATCCAGTAGAAGGGCAGCATGGTGATGAGGACGATCAGGCCCATCCCGGTCCAGGCCGCGGCCCGCCCGAAGGAGAACCTGCGCCGCTCCGGTCGTATCCCGGTATTGGTCGCTGTTACGGCAGCCATGTCGGTATCTCCCTTCCGTCAGCCGAGGTCGCTCTGGCCGGCCCGGGTGAGCCGGTACTGCAGGACGGTGATCGCGCTCAGCACGACCAGCAGGGCCACCGACATCGCCGAGGCGTAGCCGAACTGGAAGCGGCCGAAGGCGGAGCCGTAGATGTAGTACTGCAGGACGTTGGTCGCGTTGGCCGGGCCGCCCGCGGTGGTCACCGCGACGGTGTCGAAGACCTGGAACGAGCCGATCACCGTCATGATCAGCACCACCGCCAGTACCGGCCGCAGCAGCGGCATCGTGATCCGCCAGAACATCCGCCACTCACTCGCGCCGTCGACCCTGGCCGCCTCGTACATGTCGTTCGGGATCGCCTGGAGCCCGGCGAACAGGAGCAGGGCGGTGTAGCCGACGTGCCGCCACACGTTGATCAGGGCGATGGTGGGGATGGCCCAGGTCTCGTCGGCGAGGAAGGGGATGCGGTCGGCGCCGAGACCGCTGATGATCTCGTTGCCGATGCCGAGCTGGGTGTCGAGCATCCACAGCCACACGAGGCCGGCGACGACGTTCGACATCAGATACGGGGTGAGCACGATGCCCCGCAGCAGGGACGACTGTGTGAGCCGCTGGAGCAGGACCGCGATGGCGAGCGCCGCGACCGTCTGGACGCCGATGTTGAGGACCACGTACTCGACGGTGACCCACAACGAGTCCCAGAAGATCGGGTCGTTGACCATACGGACGTAGTTGTCCAGGCCCACGAACTCCGCCGGAGTCAGCAGATTGTACCGGGTGAAGCTGAGCCAGATGCCGCGCAGCGTGGGCCAGAGCAGGAAGACCAGGAAGCCCAGCATGGCCGGTGCGATGAAGACGGCCGCGAGGGCGCCGTCACCTTGGGGGCGGGCCTTGACCTTCTTCATGGGCGCCACGGCTTCGGCGCCCCTGAGTGGTAGGCGGGATGGTGGGCTGCTGGAGGCGACGGTCATCGGGGGACTCCCTGCTCTGCGGCTCGTCCTCGGGCCTCACTTACTTTTGATGCGGAATAATCTGTACGTCAAGAGCCGTGCACGCATCTTCTCGAAGCGCTGCTTCCGGCCTCGGGGTGGCCGTATCGCTTCCCTATTGCTTCCGCAGCAAAATAAAACGTGCGAGGATTCGGTCATGACCGCACTTGCCGCCAGTTGGCTGCCGCTCAGTCCCGGCGAGCGTTCCGTGGCGATCGAGGTGCTCACCCACGGTCCGCTGTCGCGCAGCGAACTCGCCCGGCGACTCGACCTCTCCGCGGGCAGCGTCACCCGGCTGACGAAGCCGCTCATCGAGTCGGGCCTGCTGGTCGAGGTCGCCGAGGGCGCCACGCTCGCCGAGGTCCGCCAGGGCCGCCCCTCCCAGCCCCTGGACATCGTCGCCGAATCCCGCAGATTCGTGGGCTTCAAGATCACAGAGGACATGGTGTACGGCGTCGTCACCACGCTCAGAAGCGACATCGTGGCCCGCCGCGACCGTCCGATCACCGGCCATGACCCGGACGAAATCGTCGACGTACTACGGGAGTTGACGGACGAGTTCGCGCGCGACTTCCCCGGCCTCGCCGGGATCGGCATCGGCGTGGGCGGCCGTGCCCACGACCGGTCCGTCGTCGACGAGTCGGCCTTCCTCGACTGGCACGACGTGCCCCTGGGCCGACTCGTCGAGGAACGCACCGGGCTGCCCGTCGTCGTCGAGAACGACGTGGCCGCGCTCGTCGAGGCCGAGAGCTGGTTCGGCGCCGGCCGAGGCCTCGACCGGTTCGCGGTCCTCACCATCGGCGCGGGCATCGGTTACGCCCTGGTGATCGGCGGAAAACGGGTCGCGACCGCGGAGGACGGAGTGGGCTACGGCCGCTTCTGGATCGTGAACCCCAACGGCCCGCTCACCCCCGACGGCCAACGCGGCAGCGCCGTCTCCCTGTTGACCAGCCACAACATCCGTTACCAGATCCAGGCCGCCACCGGCCAGGACCTGTCGTACGAGGAGATCCTCGCTCTCGCCGCCGCCGGTGATCCCATGCCCGCCCGCGTCATCGACGAGGCGGCCGGGGCCCTCGGCACCCTGGTCGCGCAGATCGCCAACTTCGCCATGCCCCAGAAGATCCTCCTCGCCGGCGAGGGCGTGGGTCTGGTCGACGTCGCGGGCCCGGCGGTCGAGGAGGCCATCCAGGCCAACCGGCACCCGCGGGCGGAACCGGTCAACCTGGAGACCAAGGTCTCCGACTTCCACGACTGGGCACGGGGTGCGGCCGTACTGGCGATCCAGGTGCTGGTGCTGGGAGGCGTCGAAGCGTGAGATCGCCGCAGCTCAGCCGCTACTTGCG
Organism: Streptomyces yerevanensis; assembly: GCF_000716805.1. Lineage (NCBI taxonomy): Bacteria > Bacillati > Actinomycetota > Actinomycetes > Kitasatosporales > Streptomycetaceae > Streptomyces > Streptomyces yerevanensis. The sequence continues at coordinate 127,652 of NZ_JNWJ01000008.1, forward strand.
AGTAGCCGGGATGACAGCGGCCACTCACCTGGCCTTCACACCGAGGCCCGTATGATTCACGCTATGTCCACCACTCCACACCGTGCGCCGACCGTCGGCGGGCGCTCGGCCGCCGAGGTCAACGAGGAGATCCGCGCCCTGTGGCTGCGGACGGGTGGCACGCTCAGCGGCGAGCAGCGGCAGGAGTACCAGCGGCTGGTGCTGGAGTGGGCGGCCGCCTACGAACGTGCCTCGAACACCCCTGTGACCCAACCGCCCGCGGACTCCCGCAAGGCGGCGTGACCGGGCGGGCTCTTCAAGTGCCTCGTCATCCCTTCATCGCCCCCTGAAGCAGTCCCGCGATGAAGCTGCGCTGGAAGATCACGAAGAGGATCAGGATCGGCAGCATCACGATGATCGTGCCCGCGGCCAGCGTGGGGATGTCCGTGGTGTTCTGACCGACGAAGAAACCGAGGCCGGCCGGCGCGGTGTGCCTGGTGGTGTCCTGGATGAGGACCAGCACCAACAGGAACTGGTTCCAGGACCACATGAAGACGAGCAGACCGAGCGTCATCAGGGACGGGCGGGCCAGCGGGAGCAGCACCCGGAGCAGGATCGTGGCCGACGAGGCGCCGTCGATGCGGGCCGCCTCCACCAGTGACACGGGCGTGGACCGGAAGTGCGTGCGCATCCAGAACACGCTGAACGGCATGAACAGCGCGATCTCCACCAGGATCACACCCAGGTACGAGTTGGTCAGGCCGAGGTCCCGCAGGTCGAAGTAGAGGGGGACCACGATCAGTTCGACCGGGATGGTGAGTCCGGCGATGAAGAAGGCCGCGACCGCGTTGCCGCCCGGCAGTCGCATGGTGCCGAGCGCGTAGCCCGCCAGCGCGGCGAGCACCAGGGAGGCCGGGACGACACCGACCGCGATGATCAGGCTGTGCCGGATGAGATCGGAGAACCCGGCCACCGACCACGCCTGCTGGTAGTTGTCCCAGCTCCACCTCTCCGGCCAGGTCAGGCCCACCACCGGCGTGCCCGCGGGCTGCACGGAGGCGAGGAAGACACTGAGGAACGGGATCACGACGGCGATCGCCATGACCGTGAGAAGCCCGTAGCCGGACCAGCGCTCCGAACGCGTGGCGGTGGTCATGGAGCCAGTCATGTCTCCGTCCTCGACAGACGGTTGATGAGGTAGACGATCGCGAGGATCAGACAGCCGAGAACGACGGCCAGGGCCGCCGCGAGCCCCACCTTGCCCTCGGAGAACGCCAGCCGGTACACGAGGAGACCGGGAACGGTCGTCTGCTCACCAGGCCCGCCGTTCGTCGTCACGTACACGATGTCGAAGCTGGCCAGCGCGGCCACCGTCGTCACGGTCATGGCCACGGCCAGCTCACCGCGCAGATGCGGCAGGGTGACGGAGACGAACTCCCGGACCGGGCCCGCCCCGTCGAGCCGCGCCGCCTCGTACAGATTCGGATCCACCTTCTGCACGCCGCTGAGGAAGAGCATCATGCACAGGCCGCTCAGCACCCACGTGCCGACCAGGCCCACGGCGACCAGCGCGGCGTCGAAGTCACCCAGCCACGCCCGCGTCACACCGTCCAGGCCGACCGCGCTGAACGCCTGGTTCACCAGCCCGTCGTCCCCGTACAGCCAGCGCCAGGTGACACCCACCGCGACGAGGGGGATGACCTGCGGCAGCATGAACAGGAAGCGGTACGCACCCATGCCGGGCCGCCGGTAGCGGGCCAGCAGCCCGGTCATCGCCAGGCCGAGCGCGATGGGGATGAACGAGAAGAACACCACCAGCACAAGGGCGTTGAACACCGACCGGCGCAGCATGGAGTCCTGGAGGATCTCCTGATAGTTGCCGAGGCCGACCCACTCGCCCAGCGTGACGCCGTCCCACTCGAACAGCGACAGGTACGCCGTGTGCAGGGCGGGCAGCACCGCGAAGGCGACGTAGACGAGGAATGCGGGCAGTACGTACACATAGCCGCGCCACGCACCGCGCCCGCGGGTGCCCGGAGGCCGGACCGGCGGCCTACTCGGCATGGTGTTCCTCCCACTCGTCCTGAAGTGAGTCGAGGTAGTCCACGGGTTCGACGCGATCCGCGATGAGCTTCTGCACTCCGGAGCGCAGCCGGTCGAGCATGGCGGGCGCGGCGAAGTCGGGGAACGTCGTGATCCCGTCGTCGGCGATGGCCCGCCGATGGCCCTCGGCGATGTCGGCGAGCACGCCTTCCGGTTTCGCCACGGCCTCGGGGTTGGGCGGCAGGAAGCCGTTGTCGCTGATGATCTGGCCGGCCTCGGGCGAGGTCAGGAAGTCGAGGAACGCGCCTGCCGCTTCCGGGTGTTCGGTCCGGGAGGAGACGGCGTAGGCGACGCTGAACCCGGAGGCCACCGTGGGGGCGCCGGCGTTCTCACCCGGCATCGGGAAGAAGCCGACGTTGTCTCCCATGGCGGTCGCCAGCTGTCCGGCGGCCCAGTTGCCGTTGACCAGGAAGACGCTGTCGCCCTGGGCGAACTGGGCTGTGGAGTCGATCTGTCCGGTGCCGTTGGCGGACTCGTTGTAGTACCCCTTGCGGCCCCACTCGATGACGCGCTCGCTCGCGGTGAGCCCGGCCCGGGTCTCGATGGTGGCCCTGTCGGTGCCGTTGACCCAGTCCCAGTAGTCGTCCGTGGGCATCAACTGGTTGAGAAGCGCGGCCCACAGATGCAGACCGCCGGAGTCGAGGGCGCCGACGCCGAGCGGCGTCAGGTCCGCGTCCTTCGCGGCGGCGAGCTGCTCCTCGAACTCCGCCAGCGTTCTGGGCGGACCCTTGATCCCGGCCTGCTCGGCGAGCTCCTTGTTGTAGTAGATCCCGGTCATCGACAGACCGGCCGGGACCCCGAACAGGGCCCGCCCGCCGGTGGCCTCGCTCTTCCGCCCCGCCGTGAGCTGGTCGAGGCTGACCGGAGGGATCGACTCGTCCCAGCCGTACGCCTCCCGGTACGGCGCCAGGTCGAGGATGTGGCCGTCCTGAGCGAGGTCGGTCATCCCCACCGCGTACTGCGCGATGTCGGGGGCGGAATCGGAGGTCATGGTCAGCTTGAGGTTCTGGACGTAGTCGGAGAACGTCTTGTACTGCGGCTCGACGCTGATCCCGGGACGGCCCTTCTCGAACGCGGCGATCAGCGCGTCCACCATCAGCGGGGCGTCGGCGAACTGGACGCGCAGGGTGACGTCCCCCTCCGGCACGGCGGTCGAGGACGGGACGCTGCGCGGACCCGGAACCGCGGCCGTGCTCCCGGGTGTCAGGGCGTCGCAGGCGGCGAGCGGCAGTACGAGGGCGAGGGCGCAGGCCGCCCGGGCGATGCGGCGGCGTAAGCGCCGCGTGCTTTTCAACATCGGCCTCCTTGCCTGGTCTCGTCGGGCGGACCGGTGCGTCAGCCCCCTTCGGAGGCGCTGGCTGGGGAGTCGCTGACGTGGCTGTGGACCGTACCAAAGCGGCATGCGGCTGCCCAGACCCCCGGATGACCCCTCATGGCCACCAAGTAGCGGGACCAGCCCGGCAGTTGACCGGCACCGCACGCTCTGCTGTCGGCGAATCTGCTACGGGCCGAGATTCCTTACGCCACGCCCGAGTCGGGCCGAGGGTGGAGAGCACCGCGGCGATGCGGCAGTCACCACAAGGAGGAACGATGGCACCACTGAGCACCGGCCGGTCCCCGGCCACCGGCTGGGCCCCGGCCCTGACACCCCGAGCCGAGGAGGGCGACACACCTCCGTCACGGTTCGACGACCACCTGGCCGCCCAACTCCTCGGCCAGCGCATCGTGTTCCTCGGCACGCAGGTCGACGAGGTGTCCGCGAACCGCGTCTGCGCCCAACTGCTCGTACTGTCCGCCGAGGACCCGCGCACCGACATCAGCCTCTACATCAACAGCCCGGGCGGATCCGTGTCGGCCGGCCTGGCGATCTACGACACGATGCGGCTGATCCCGAACGACGTCGCCACCCTCGCCATGGGCTTCGCCGCGAGCATGGGCCAGTTCCTGCTCACCGTCGGGACGCCCGGCAAGCGCTACGCGCTGCCGAACGCGCGGATCATGATGCACCAGCCCTCGGGCGGCATCGGCGGCAGCACCGCCGACATCGCGATCCAGGCGGAGAACCTCGAGTTCACGAAGAAGACCGTCGAACGGATCACCGCCGAGCACACCGGCCAGAGCGAGGAGACGATCGCCCGCGACGGCGACCGCGACCGCTGGTTCACGGCCGAGCAGGCACAGGCGTACGGAATGGTCGACCGCGTCGTCGAGTCCCTCGACGACGTCCGCCCGGCCGCCTCGAAGCGACGGATGGGACTCTGACATGGCCCAGTACACGATCCCCAACGTGGTCGAACGCACCCCGCAGGGCGAGCGCGCGTACGACATCTACAGCAAGCTGCTCGCCGAGCGGATCATCTTCCTCGGCACCGAGATCGACGACGGCGTCGCCAACGTCGTCATCGCCCAGCTGCTCCACCTGGAGTCGTCCGCCCCCGAGCGGGAGATCGGGATCTACATCAACTCGCCCGGCGGCTCGTTCACTTCGCTCATGGCGATCTACGACACGATGACCTACGTCAGCGCGCCGATCTCGACGTTCTGCGTCGGCCAGGCCGCCTCGACCGCGGCGGTGCTCCTGGCAGGGGGCGACCCCGGACGGCGGCTGATCCTGGAGCACGCCCGGGTGCTGCTCGGCCAGCCCGCGAGCGGCGGCGCCCGGGGAACGGCCGCCGACCTCAGCCTCCAGGCCAAGGAGATGATGCGCATCCGTTCCCAGGTCGAGGAGGTGCTGTCGGTCCACACACAGCACTCCGTGGAGACCCTGCGCGCCGACATGGACCGCGACAAGGTGTTCACCGCGCAGGAGGCCGTGGCGTACGGCCTCGCCGACCAGGTGCTCAGCCGACGGGTGTTGGCCGCGGCGTAACGGGGCCGGTCGGCTCGGGCTCAGGCGGCCAGACGTACATCGCCGAACCGTGACTGCGCTTCGGTGTGCCGGGGCGCGGTGCGGGACCTGAGCGGTCGGGCGGGCCGGACGAGCCTGCTGTGGGCGCGGGCCAGCAGGTCGGCGAGGCCGAGTCCGAGTGCGTGGGCGGCGGCCGCGAGGACCTCGGACGAGGCCTCCTTGCGGCCGCGCTCCAGCTCGGAGAGGTACGGCATCGAGATCCGGGCCGCGTCGGCGACATCCTTGAGCGTACGTTCCTGAGCGAGCCGTTCACGTCGCAGGACATCACCGACGACGTCCCGCCACAGCGGCTCCTTGGGCGCCGGCTCGGCGGGCACAGCAGGTTCCGTCGGATCCGCCGGTACTGGTCGCGGTCGCAGGGGAATGACGCGGGCTTCGTCGGGCGCGTGGCTGCTCACCGCTCCAGCCTAGGAGCGTGACGCATGACGGGAAGGGGATCGCGTTCCGCCCTCGGCGAATCCTGAACGCCCCGTCACCACTTCCCGTACCTCCTGGCACAACCGGTCCATGCCCCGGTCCATGCCCATGTCCAGGAAGGAAACCACGGTGACAAGATCCCGCCTCCGCCCCATGTGCACCGTCGCGGCGGCCTTGTTGAGCACCCTGCTGGTGGGGTGTTCGGCCGAGTCGGCGGAACCGGCGAGCAAGCAGAGCCCGAGCCCGAGTACGGTCTCCCAGCCACCGGCGCCGGCGAAGGTCGAGGTGATCGCGTCGCTGACCGACTGCAAACCGGAGATCCGCATCGAGGCGGATCAACTGCGCGAAGGGGTGTGCCGGACCGCGCGCGGCGACTGGACGGTCACCACGTTCCCGCAGGAGAAGTTCAAGGAGACCTGGCTGGATGCCGCCGCCGTGTACGGCGGTACGTATCTCGTGGGCCCGAGATGGGCGATCGGCGCGCAGCCCACACTCCTGAAGAAGCTGCGCACCGAAGTCGGCGGGGAACTACGGAAGTTGAACGGCACCAGCGGGTAATCGTCCGCGTCGTAGCCCGGTCGGTGGGCCCCTCGACGGCCCGGTCAGTGGGGGTGCGGCTCGTCGCGGTGGACCGGGCCGTGCGGTCTCTCGCAGTGGGCGTCGTCGAATGCGCCGGCGTGGACCTCGAGGACGTCCGCGGGCGCGTGGTCGACCTGGAGAGTGGTGTGGCTGATCCCGTAGTCGCTCTGGAGGGTCCTCTCCAAATCCCGGCGCACCGTGTGGCAGTCCGCGACGGGGTCGACCAGGACGTGCGCGGACAGGGCGGGCTGCCCCGAGGTGATGGTCCACACATGCAGGTCGTGCACCTCGGTCACCGTGCTGTGCGCGACGAGGCGGTCCCCGATGCTGTCCGGATCGAGGTGCGTGGGAGCCGCTTCCAGGAAGATCCGCCCGGACTCGCGTACGAGCCCGTAACCGGCCCTGACCATGAGGACCACCACGACGAGGGTCGCGATGGCGTCGGCTCGCGCGAACCCGGTGAGCAGCACGACGAGACCGGCGACCGCGGTGCCGATGAACGCGAACAGGTCGTTGAGGATGTGCTGGTAGGCACCCTCGACGTTGAGCGAGGTGCGGTTGGCCTTCGATATGCACCAGGCTGCCGCGACGTTCACCGCGATCCCGGCGAGCGCCGTGACGAGTACCAGCCCGCCCTCCACCTCGGGCGGATCGATCAGCCGCAGCACGGCCTCGTACGCCAGCCAGGCGCCGAGCAACAGCAGCGTCAGCCCGTTCGCCTGCGCGGAGAGGATCTCGGCCCGCTTGAGGCCGTAGGTGAAACCGCCGCGGGCCGGGCGCGCGGCCAGCCGCATCGCGATGAGCGCCAGCACGATGGACACGGCGTCGGTGAGCATGTGCGCCGCGTCCGAGATCAGGGCGAGCGAGCGGGCGAGGATGCCGATGACGACCTCGATGGCCATGAACGAGGCGATCAGTGTCAGCGCGATCGCGAGCCAGCGGCGATCCGAGTCCGCGGCCACACCGTGCGCGTGCCCCTCGTGCCCGGCGTGCCCGCCCGGCCCGTGTTCGTGGTGCGCGCTGGTCATCTGTTGCCCCCTCGATTCAATGGCTGACTCACGCAGTGAAGCGCACCTCGCGGAGATCGGCAAAGGCTGCATCGGTGACCGTTGTCATCATCGTTAACAGGCCTCTGACCAGCGCCGATGGTTCTCTTCGGCGAGAGGCTCCGAAGGCTGCCGAGGGCCCGCGGTCAGGCGCCGAAGAGCTGCGTCCAGTACGTGCCCGCCGCGCCGCCGCCCGCGAAGCCGATGCCTATGTGGGTGAAGGCCGGCTTGAGGATGTTGGCGCGGTGGCCGGGGCTGTTCATCCAGCCTCGTACGACCTCGGCGGCCGAGCGCTGGCCGCAGGCGATGTTCTCGCCGATGGTGCGGCGGGTGCTGCCCGCGGCGGCGGCGCGGTGCCAGGGTTCGCTGCCGTCGGGGGAGGTGTGGGAGTAGAAGGCTCGGGCCACCATGTCCGCGCTGTGCGCCTGTGCCGCCGTGGTGAGCAGGGGGTCGGGGGCGAGGGGCGGCAGTCCGGCCGAGGCACGCTCGGCGTTGGTGAGCGCGATGACGTCGGCGGCCGTCTGCGCGAGCCCGCCGGGTGTGAAGGGCCGGGCCCACAGCGCCGTCCAGTAGAGCGTGCCGGAGCGGCTGTCGGGGACGTACGCCACGCCGGCCTCGGTGAACGCCGGGTCGTGAAGTGTGCCGCGGGACTGCTCGCCCGGCAGGCAGTACTCCACGAACTCGGCCGGGGTGCGCGGGCCGGAGACCAGGTGTTCGCCGACGGTGAGATACGCGTAACCGCCCGCGGTGACGCGCTGGTACACGGACAGCCCGTCCGCGCCCTCGGAGCCCAGACGCCCTTGTGCGGCCATGCCGGCGGCGTGGGCGCGGGCCGCGGCTTGGAGCCGGGCGTCGAGCGAGACGGGCGGTGAACCGGCGGCGGCGCGCGCGGAGTTGACCAGGCCGAGAAAGCCGTCGGGGTCTGCGGCACGGGGGCCTCCGGCCGGTGCGGCAGGTGAGATACGAGCACTCGGAGCCGGAGCCGGAGCCGGAGCCGGAGCCGGAGCCGGGGTCGGGGTCGAGGTCGAGGTCGGTGCGGTGCCCGGGCGTGCAGCCGGTGTGCGTCCGGCGCCGCGCAGCCGGTCGAGCCCGGCACGCGCGACGCTCAGGGCTGTCGCGACACCGGTGCCCCTGGAGCCCGAGGCGGGGGAGCCCCCTGGGACCGCGCCCCCGCCCGCGTCGGCGTCCTCGCTGACGTCCACGCCGAAGTCCCGTGCGATGCCTGCCAGTCCGTCCGCGTACCCCTGGCCCAACGCGCGGATCTTCCACGTCGTGCCGCGACGGTAGATCTCGGCGAGCAGCAGCACAGTCTCCTGCCGGGGCCGCGGCGGAGTGAACCGGGCGAGGACACGGCCGTCCGGCCCGGTCACGCGCAGGCTCGGGGCGGGGAGCCGACCCAGCGGGGTGCCGGGCTCGGCGGGAGAGACGACCACGGTGACGCGGCTCGCCCCCGGCCGCAGCGCGGGCGGGTCGACGCTGATCGTCTCACCGGTGAGGCGCGCACCGGGCGCACTCGGCTGGTTGTAGAACACGAAGTCGCCGTCCGAGCGCACCTTGCCGCTGTCGTCGGTGATCAGCGCGGACACGTCGAACGGCCCCGGCACCTGAAGCGTCAGGGTGCCACCCGGCAGGGCCAGATTGCCTCCGGGAACCAACTCGCTCATCGTGCCGCCGCCTGTCGGGATGCTGAATCCGCTGTCCGCGCCCCGAGGGGCGTTGCCCGGACAACGTCTCACCGGTGAGCGGCGGTTCCCGGGCCTGTGACGTCAGGAGGCCGGCTCCCGGGCGCGCCGGGCCGCCTCGCGTACGGAACCCCGGTGAACCGGCCCGTGCCCGGGCAGCAGTACGTCACCGGAGAGCGCCTCGAACGTGTCCAGCGCGGCGAGCGCCCCGCGCCGGTCGTGGTCGAACATGACGGGCAGCAACTGCGGGCCCTCCACGCGGGAGGTGGGATGGCCGCTGACCAGGGCGTCGCCGGAGATCACGATGCCCGCCTCCGGGAGGTGGAAGGCGCTGTGGCCCTCGGTGTGGCCGGGGGTGTGGACAGGGACGGGGCGGCCGGGGAGGTCCAGGGGACCGACGGTGGGGGGAAACGGCTGAGGGCTCGTCACTGGTACGGGCGTCGTGCCGCCGGAGCGCAGCGCGTGCACAGCCCACGGCAGGACGCCTGGGCGCCAGCCGTTCTTGAGGATCTCGCCGATGGTCACCTGGTGGAGGAAGTCCCGGCGCGCATGCGGGACTTCGGCCTCATGGGCGTAGACGGGCGTGCCGTACGTACGGCTGAGGTATTCGGCCGAGCCGAGATGGTCGTTGTGCGCGTGCGTGATGAGCACGGCCGCGACCGCCTCGGGCGAACCGCCCACGGCCGTCAGCGATTCGAGGACCTTCGCGCGGTCGCCGGGATAGCCGGTGTCGATCAGGGTGACGGCGTCACCTTCGGTGAGGATCACCCAGTTGGTGTTGCTGCCGTGCACCAGATGGACGTTGTCGGCGACTTGGCGCACATATGCCTGCATCATCATCCTGACCTCGGGCCCCTGCCTGCCGGACAAAGCCAAGCAGAAGTCCGGCCGGGTCAGCGCTGCGGGTCCGCGGAAGCGCGCAGTGACCTCAGGGCCATGAGCAGGACGCCGATGTCGTCGAGGTAGACCGGGTCGGGCAGGAGGTCGGTGGGCAGCACGACGTAGGCGACGGCTCCCCAGAAGACCCAGGGCGAGCCCGTCGGGAGCCCCGCGCGACGGAGCGCGCGCCGGGTCCGGACCAGCCGTACGAGGAACGTGACCGCCACCGCGAGGACCGCGGCCAGCAGGACGGCGACCAGGAGGACCACAATCCACGTACTGCTGTCCATGCGTCCTGCCTCGGTTCGTCCGCGAGTGCGCTTCTTCCCGTTCACCTTTCCCGGTTCACCGGCCCGCCACGCGGCGTGGTGAGCCCGGAACGCCACCCGCCTCGCTCCTACCCTGTGCTGTCGATTGATCACCTGGAGAGAACAAGCGAACAGTTGGGGTGCGCCCATGAAGATCGCCTGCGTCGGCGGTGGCCCGGCCGGCCTGTACTTCTCGATCCTCATGCGGCGGCAGGACCCGTCGCACGACATCACCGTCTACGAACGGAACCCGGTCGGCGCCACGTACGGCTGGGGTGTGACGTACTGGGGAGATCTGCTCCACGAACTGCGCGCCGGCGACCCGGAGTCGACACGTGCCATCCGCGACAGCTCGGTCCGCTGGAGCGACGGGACCGCCCACATCGGCGACCGTACGACCACGCACCACGGCGACGAGGGCTACGGCATCGGCCGCCGCCGACTGCTGGAACTCCTCGCCGCGCGGGCCGAATCTCTCGGCGTACGCCTCGAGTTCGGTCACGAGATCGAAGGCGAGGTGGAACTGCCGGACGCCGACCTGGTGGTCGCCGCCGACGGCGTCCGCAGCGCGGTGCGCGAGCGGCACGCCGGCCACTTCGGCACCGAGGTCGCCCACGGCCGGAACAAGTACCTGTGGCTCGGCACCACCAAGGTCTTCGACTCGTTCACGTTCGCCTTCGTCGAGACGCCGTACGGCTGGATCTGGTGCTACGCGTACGGCTTCAGCCAGGACGCGAGCACCTGTGTCGTCGAGTGCTCGCCGCAGACCTGGACCGGGCTCGGCCTCGACCGGGCGGGGGAGGCCGAAGGGCTGGCGCTCCTCGAAGAGCTCTTCGCCAGGCTGCTCGACGGGCACCGGCTGATCGGCCGCGCACACCCCGGCAGCGGCACCAGCGCCCGGTGGAGCAACTTCCCCACCCTCACCAACCGCACATGGTCCCGGGGCAACCTCGTCCTGCTCGGCGACGCCGCCCACACCACGCACTACTCCATCGGCGCTGGCACCACGCTCGCCCTCCAGGACGCCATCGCCCTGGCCGACGCCCTGCGCGGGGCCGAGCCGGGCCAGTACCGACTCGCCCCCGCCCTTGCCGCGTACGAGAGGGAACGCAAGTCGGCCCTGCTCTCCGTGCAGAGCGCGGCCCGCCTCAGCGCGCAGTGGTACGAGAACCTGCCGCGCTACATCCACCTCCCTCCGCACCGGATGTTCGCGCTCCTCGGCCAGCGGCACTCCCCGCTGCTGCCGCATGTCCCACCGCAGCTCTACTACCGGATCGACCGGGCAGCGGGACAACTCCAGACGCTGCGCAGACTGAAGCGCTGGCTCGGTCCCAGGCTCGCGCGAACCCTGCACGCGAGGCGCGGCTGACCGGCAAAGGACCGGTGGAAAGGGTGCTGCGATCCTGGGCCGAGACCCTACGATCCCCACCGTGAACGACCGCTCGCCGCCACCCCGGTCCGCCTCCCAGAGCCATGACGTCCTGCGCCTGGTGCATCGCGTACTCGGCACGGACGTCCTCGGCGTCTACCAGCACGGTTCCGCCGTCCTCGGCGGCCTGCGACCGGGCAGCGATCTCGACGTGTTCGTCGTCGCGCGACGACGAACCACGGAGCAGGAGCGGCGGGCCCTGGTCCAGGGCCTGCTCGAGGTCTCCGAGGGCCAGGCCCGGAGCGGTCCCGGCCGCCGCCCCGTCGAGCTCACCGTCGTCGTCCGGGACGACGTCCGTCCTTGGCGCTTTCCGCCCCGCTGCGAGTTCCTCTACGGCGAGTGGCTGCGCGACGAATTCGAGCGCGGGGCGGTGCCCGCTCCGGCGCCCGCGCCCGATCTCGCGCCGCTGATCACGATGGTGCTGCTCGGGAACGCCCCGCTGTCCGGCCCGCCGCCGGCGGACGTTCTCGATCCCGTCCCGCACGAGGACCTGCGGCGGGCGATCGTCGCCGGTGTGCCGGAGCTGCTCGCCGAGCTGGAGTCGGACACCCGCAACGTCCTGCTGACGCTCGCCCGTGTCTGGACGACCCTGGAGACCGGAACGATCGCATCCAAGGACGCGGCGGCCGCCTGGGCACTCGAGCGTCTGCCGGCGAGGCACCGGCCCGTACTGGCCCGCGCGCGGTCCGGCTATCTCGGGCACGAGAAGGAGTCCTGGGACGGCCTGATGCCGCAGGTCAGCGCGCTGGCCGATCACTTGGTTGCCCGACTGAACGCGTAGGAACGCCGGTGTTGGTTGTAGGCAGGTCCGCGTTCGGAGTGCGACGCATTCTGTTGCACGCTTGATCGATGGTCGTGCGCTGCCGCAACGAATGTGACGAAAGACGACCACAGAGCGTCCGCATCGGTATACGCTCCCGGCACCCCGCGTTCGAGGTCGCCCGCCTGGGGGCCGGTCACCCGGCCTGCTCGCGTGCGGGTTCAACGGAAAACCGCCCCTAGAAACATACCGAACGGTCTGTCGCAGTACCGCCTCACCGGAACCCGGTGGGGCCAGTCGGCCCCGGAAAGCTCCCGCACCCGAGTGCCGGTTCACCTGATGCACCTCACCGGACGTACGAGACGTACGAACCAGTCCGGTGCGGTGACTTGTCACTTACGAGGAAGATGACCATGCGCGTCCGCATCACCGTAGCCGCGGCCCTGTCCGCAGCCCTGTCCCTGTCCCTTACCGCCTGCGGTGAGAGCGGCGACGTGGGCAGTTCAGGAGACGAAACCGTCGGCATAGCGATGCCCACCACGGACTCCCCGCGGTGGATCAGCGACGGCCGCAGCATGGTCGACCAGGTCAAGGGCTTCGGCTACGGCGCCACACTGAAGTACGCCGAGAACGACCCGAAGACCCAGGTCGAGCAGGTGGAGGCGATGATCGACGACGGTGTGGACGCCCTGGTCATCGCGGCGGTCGACGGACGCGCGTTCACCGATGTGCTGCGCAAGGCGGAGTCCGCGAAGATTCCCGTGATCTCGTACGACCGCCTGATCCTGGGCAGCGACGACGTCGACTACTACGCCACCTTCGACAACGAGCAGGTCGGCGAGCTCCAGGCCGACTTCCTCATCGAGCAGCTGGGGCTGGCCAACGGCAGCGCCGAGGGCCCGTTCAACCTCGAGGTGTTCGCCGGCTCGGCCGACGACAACAACACCGGCTTCTTCTTCGACGGCGCGATGAAGATTCTGCAGCCCTACATCGACAGCGGCGAGCTCGTCGTGAGATCCGGGCAGACCAAGATGGACCAGGCCACGACCCTGCGCTGGGACGGCGTCAGAGCCGAGAAGCGCATGAACGAACTGCTCGACTCCCACTACACGAACGAGCGCGTCGACGCGGTCCTCTCTCCGTACGACGGCATGTCCATCGGGATCATCAAAGCGCTGAAGTCACACGGCTACGGCGGCGATGGAGGCAGGGACCTGCCCATCATCACGGGGCAGGACGCCGAGGTGCCCTCGGTGAAGTCGATCATGGCCGGTGAGCAGACGCAGACCGTCTACAAGGACACCCGCGAACTCGCGCTCATCACCTCGTACATGGTCAACGCGGTGGTCCACGGCAAGCGTCCGGCGATCAACGACACCAGTACGTACGACAACGGGGAGAAGGTCGTGCCCGCGTACCTTCTGGAACCGGTGAGCGTCGACAAGGGCAACTACAAGAAGGTGCTCATCGACTCGGACTACCTCAAGGCGAGCGACCTCCGCTGAAGCGCCGGGCCTCGGGTTCGGTCAGTGCACGCCGTGCGGCCGGGACTGGATGCTGATCCGGGCCCGGTCGCACGCGTGGTTTCGGGGATCGCGTGTTCCCAGGCATGCCGGCAGGAGTCGCCCATCACGATCAGGTCCCTGTGGCCGAGCGGTGCTGGGGCTGGGCCCTGTCAGCCCAGTGTCAGCAGGACGATCGCGGTGCCCGCGCTCACCAGGCCGACCAGCTGCCTGCGGCTGACCTTCTCGTGCAGCATCGAGAGCCCGAGGATCGTCGGAATGGCCGGATACAGCGAGGCCAGTACGACGGCGAGGGCCAGCATCTGCAACCGGGTGGCCCAGAGGTAGAGGATCAGGCCGAGAGCGGCGCCCGCTCCGATCACGACCGCCTGAACCAGCGGCTTCGGGGACTGCCGGAACTGCGGGACATTCCGCAGGACGCCGGGCAGCACCACAACGACCGCCGCTACACGCCCCGCGACCACCGGCCACACTCCGCTTTCGGCGCCCGCCTGTGCCAGCCCGATGTACTGCACGGCCACGCCCAGACTGGCGAGCAGACCGTCCATGGTCGCCGGGGTCGTACCCGCGCCGTGGTGGGTCTCTCCATCGGACACGAGCCACAGCGCGGGCATCGTGATGCAGATGCCGAGCCAGGCCAGGGGCGTGGGCCGGTCGCCCAGGAAGCAGACGCCGCACAGCACGGACAGGGCCACCCCGGTGACGGCGCTCACCGGCACCACGATGCTCATCGCCCCGCGGCTCAGTCCCCGGTTGAGGAAATGCATGGCCGAGCCGCTGCCGACCCCGGACAGCGCTCCCCACACCACATCCGCGGACCGCACCGCCTCCGCGGGCATCGCCAGAGCCACCGCCAGCGCCAGCAGCAGCCCGCCGATCTGCCCGAGAAAGGTGACCACGGCGAAGTGCATCCGGCGTGACAGCAGCCCGCCGGCGTAGTCGACGACGCCGTAGAGGGCCGCCGAAGCCAGCGCGAGAAGAGCACCCACGCAGTCCGACCTCAGCCCGGAGGCGACCCGAGAGGCCGGTCGGCCAGGGCCCGGGCGACACTGTGCAGGTTGGCGGCCATGGCGCGGCCCGTCTTGTGCGACCAGTCGTGGCCGCGCTCGTCGTCGACGTAGTCGGGGCCCGGGCCGGGACCGAGGTGCCAGTAGGTCCACGCCTGGCCCGGAACGGTGTAGCCGATGTCGCCCAGCGCGCCCGAGATCTCGCTGATCACATGGTGGGCACCGTCCTCGTTGCCGGTCACCACCACTCCGGCGACCCGGTTGTAGGCCACGGGACGTCCCTCCTCGTCCGTCTCGGTCATCATGGCGTCCATCCGCTCCAGCACCCGCTGCGCGACCGACGAGGGCCTGCCGAGCCAGGTGGGAGAAGCGATGACCAGGATCTCCGAGTCGAGGAGCTTCTCGTGTACGGGCGGCCACTCGTCACCGGCCCCGGCGTCACTGGTGACGCCGGGCTTGATGTCCAGGTCGACGGCCCGTACGAAATCGACGTCCACGCCGTCCTTCGCGAGCTGCTCGGCGACGACGGTGGCGAGGGCTTCCGTGTTGGACGGTTCGGGGGAGGCCTTGAGGGTGCAGTTGATGATCAGTGCCTTCATGGGGACGACGGGTATCCAGCGGAGTCCGGCCCATACGGAGTCGGCCTCAAGTCCCGGCCCCAAGTCTGATCCTCAGGTCTGGTTGCCCTTCGGCCTGCCGCGCTGGTCCGGAGTTCCGTGGGGCGGCGGGTGGGTCGCCTCCGCGGCGGTGGCGGGCGACACCGACCGGCCCGCACGGTGCGGGGACTGCTCGGGGCGTACGGCCGTGGGGTCGCCGCCCGTGGGTTCGGCCCCGGAGGCGAGTTCGGCCAGCCGGGCCTTGATCACCTCCACCACCGGCGTACGGTCGGCGTGCGCGCGCTCGTAGGCGAGTATCTGCTCGACCTCGTCTGTGGACAGCGACCGGATACGGGCCCGCAGGCCGCCCAGCGGCAGATGGTCGAAGTCGGGCAGGGGCAGGGTGTCGCGGTCGGTGTGACTCATGTGCGTGTTCCTTCCCGTTCCTTCCTGAGCGGCGGCGCACCCGGGCGTCGAGGGATCCCGTGCGTCGAAGGATCAGGTCCGCCCGGGGCCACCGCTGCCGAAACCTCCGCTGGAGTTCTCGTCCCACTTTGGCGCCTTCTGGTCCGCCGCGCGGCGGGTACGGAGGTTGCCGTGCCCCCGTAGCCGGTGCGGAGTGATCCGGTGGCGGCCGCGCGGCACCTCGGCGGGCTCACGCCGCTCGCGGACCTCGTGCACGGGGCCGGAGTCGGGCATCCTGGGCTGCTCATCGGGGTGCGGCGGTGCGGGTTCGCGGGCGCGGATCCGGCGGCCACGCCACACGGCCCAGATCAGGGCGCCGACGATGACGAGCCCCACCAGGAACGGCACCACTCCGCCCATCACCGCGGAGGAGACGGCCAGTCGTGTCGTCACGATGTCCATCACCCGCGAGTACCCGGAGCGACCGACCGAAACAGCCGCCGCTGCCCCGTTCGGTATTTCCCGGCCGCGAGTTCCGGGTATTCCGCGGCGACCGTCACATTCCGAAATCAGTCGATGGCTCGGTGTCACGCCATTCCCGTATCGGTGGACCGTCCCGGTGTGACTGGCTGGGTTTGGGTGACTAAATACGGGGCAAATGCCTCATAAGTGCTTCGGACAGGAGGCACGTCCGTGGGAGCTGGTACGCCAGATCGCGGGTGTGTTCCGAACGGTTCGTGCGTACCTGCTCCCACGGTGACTGTCTCAGCACCTTCTGAGGGAGATGCACGCACCATGCGAGTCACCGTCAGATCGAAGCAACACCCGCACGACGACGCCCCCGACACAGCCGCGGCCTTCGAAAGGCTCGCCGCTCTGCCCGAGGGGCCCGAACGCGACGCCCTCCGCGACGAGATCGTCCGGGCCTGGCTGCCCATGGCCGACCGCATCGCCACCCAGTACCGGGGGCGCGGCGAGTCGGTCGAGGACCTCTGCCAGGTCGCGGCGCTCGGCCTCGTCAAGGCGGTCGCCCGCTACGACCCGGACCGTGGCTGCGCCTTCGAGAGTTACGCGATCCCGACGATCACCGGCGAGATCAAGCGCCACTTCCGGGACCATATGTGGGTCCTTCACGTACCGCGCCGGGTCCAGGACCTGCGCAACCGGGTCCGTACGGCCGCGAAGGACCTGTCGCAGACGTCGTCCGGCCGTCAGCCGACCATCGCCGAGATCGCCGAGCACGCGCGGATGAGCGAGGACGACGTACGCGTCGGTCTCGAAGCCCTCGACAGTTTCACCGCCCTCTCGCTGGACGCCGAACTGCCGGGCAGCGACGACGGTTACGCACTGGGAGACGTCCTTGGCGAGCCCGACGCCGGATTCGATCTGATCGTCGACCGCGAGGCCGTGAAGCCTTGCCTGCAGGAACTCCCCGAACGTGAACGGACAATCCTCTACCTGCGCTTCTTCGGAGGCATGACCCAAAGTCGCATCGCGCATCAGCTCGGTATCTCGCAGATGCACGTGTCCCGGCTGCTCAGCGCCTGCTGCGCCGAACTGAGGGAGAAAGCCCTCTCTGAGAAGGCCGCTTGATATCCGGCCCGCGGTCGTGTCCGCGCAGGCGTCCCGGAACGTCCGCGCCGGTGTCCCGGAGCGGACAAACCCAGTCGCCCGGTGGGGATGTCCCCGGGCCGGACGACCGAGCGGCGGGCTCACTGCCGAACCCTCCCGGGAGCGGTTTGCCAGTGTGTCGCCGCTGTCCGAATTAACCACTCGGACGGATCCGAAACACTTCGGATCCGTCCGAACAAAGCGGTTGCCCTGCCCTGTTGGGGAATGTTGAAGAATGGCCAACGGGTCCGGCAGCTTGATTTCCGGAGGTGATGAGCGGGGCGGTTACCCCAGTGGTGATCCGCCCGGAATCTGTGTCGGCCCGTAACGATCGAGCGTGTCTTCCAGCGTGGCTCGAATATCGGGTGGGAGATCTCCTTTCTGCCCCCAGATAATGATCAGTTCCGCGACATTCCGCAGCTTTATGTTGGTGTGCTGGGAAACTTCCCGCAGAACAGCCCAGCCCTGGTCGGGTGCCACCCGTCCCAGCGCGACCATCATGCCGATCGCCTGATCCACGACGGCATGCGAGGTCACGGCTTCCTTCAACTGACCGACCTGCTCCTGCAACGCGACGATCTGGGCCGTTTCGTCAGGCACGGTCGCCTCCTGTGGGCCACCGGCCGACTCGACAGCTCCCAAACGGGTGTGTGAGGTCATCGTCCCCTCCGGATCGGAGCGCTGACGTGTTTCTCCATCGTCGCCACTTGTCCGGCGGTGTGCCAGTGCGGGCGCCGCCGGATCCGTACTTGCTCACTCACCGTGGCGAAGGGTTCACGAATTGCGAAGGTGAAGGCCGGGGCGCAGGGTGGATACGCCAGTCCATCTTTCCGCAAAGGACGGATCACCATGGCTAAGGCAAAGGGCAAGGCCAAGCAGATGAAGGGCAAGATGAAGGAGGCCGCCGGCAAGGCCACGGGCGACAGGACCCAAGAGGCCGAGGGCCGGGGCGAGCAGGTGTCGGGCCAGGCGCAGGAAGCCGCGCAGAAGGCCGCCGACCGCGTGAAGAAGCAGACCGGTCGGTAGGCCCGGCTCGCCGGCGCGATACCTCTCCGGCGGCCGTATCGGGCTCGGCCCGTGCGGTCGCCGGAGGCGTTTTCCGCGAGGGTTCTCCGTGACCGTTCTCCATGACCGCTTTTGCGTGACCGCTCTCCACGACGGGCGCCGGACCTGACTGCCTGCCGGCGCACCGGGTACCCGCCACGTATGCGCAAGATCATGCGGCGCCCGTCCGGGCGCGAGAAGGAGACCCGCACCGCGACCGAAGAGGCCTTGGAGGAAGTCAAGGAACAGGGACACGAAGACGATACGGACACCACCGAGGGGCGGGACCGCGGACCGGGCGACCCCATCACCCCGAGCACCCGAGCGAACCGCGAAGCCACCGAGGTGGACGGCTCCGACTAGGCAGTAAGCATCCGAGCCAGTAAGCCTCGGAGCCCCGGAGTACGCTCCACGCCCCACGCCCGACGTCACTGCCGGAGGGAGGCCGACGACCGTGGACCACACGCAAGCCCCCGTACTCGAGGCCCTGCGGCGCCATCACGAGCGCGGCGAACTCGCCTTCACCCCGCCCGGCCACAAGCAGGCACGAGGCGCCGACCCCCAGGCCCGGGCGATCCTCGGTGACGCCGTCTACCACACCGACCTCCTGGCGTCCGGAGGCCTCGACGACCGGCGTACCAGCGGCGATGTGCTGCTGCGTGCGGAGCGGCTGATGGCGGACGCGGTGCACGCCGAGCACACGTTCTTCACCACCTGCGGCAGCTCCCTGTCCGTCAAGGCGGCCATGCTCGCCGTGGCGGGCCCGAACGAGAAGCTCATCGTGGGCCGCGACGCCCACAAGTCGGTGATCTCCGGACTGATCCTCTCCGGCGTCGAACCGGTCTGGGTCGATCCCCAATGGGACGAGAAGCAACGCTTAGCCCACGCACCCGGCCCGGAAGCCTTCGAGGAGGCGCTCACCCGCCACCCGGACGCGCGCGGCGCCCTCGTCACCAGCCCCACCCCGTACGGCAGTTGCGCCGCCCTGCGGGACATCGCGGACATCTTCCACGCACGCGACCTGCCCCTCGTCGTCGACGAGGCATGGGGCGCTCATCTGCCCTTCCACCCGGACCTGCCGTCCTGGGCGATGGACGCCGGCGCGGATGTCTGCGTGACGAGCATCCACAAGATGGGCAGCGGACTGGAACAGGGCAGCGTCTACCACCTCCAGGGCTCCCTGATCGAGACGAGCACCCTCCAGTCGCGCGCCGACCTGTTCGGCACCACCAGCCCCTCGGTCCTCATCTACGCGGGACTCGACGCCTGGCGCCGCCAGATGGTCCTCCACGGCAAGGACCTCCTGGACGACGCGCTGCGTCTCGCCGCGGACGTCCGCCGCGCCATCGACGAGATCCCCGGCCTGCACGTCCTTGGCCGCGACGATCTCGTGGGCCCCGGCCTGTCCGTCGACTTCGACCCGCTGCCCGTGGTCGTCGACGTCAGCGGTCTCGGTACGAGCGGCTACCGCGCGGCCGACTGGCTCCGCACCCAGCACCACATCGACGTGCACCTCGCGGACCACCGGCGCATCAACGCCCAGCTCACCCACGCCGACTCGGCCGCCACCACCCAGCCTCTGACCGACGCGCTGCGCGACCTCGCCGAGCACGCCGGGGAACTGGCGACCGGGCTGCCGGTCATCGACGTACCGAGTGGTCAGGACATGCGGCTGGAGCAGGCCTTACGGCCCCGCGACGCGTACTTCGGCCCCACCGAAACCGTGCCCCTGGAGCGGGCGGCCGGCCGTGTCTCGGCCGAGATGATCACGCCGTACCCGCCCGGCATCCCGGCCGTCCTGCCGGGAGAACGGCTCACCGAGCCCGTCCTTCGCTACCTGCGCACCGGCCTGCGGGGAGGCATGAACCTCCCGGACGCGTCGGATCCGGAGCTGTGCACGATCAGGGTCTGCAAGTGAGCCAGGTGAGCAGGGCTCCAGCCGAGACGGAACCGTTGAAGCCTCTTGGTCTCTCCGGCGGCCGGCGACCGAAGTCTCATCCACGCTCGCGAAGGTACGCCTCCAGCTCTGCGGCCCCGGTCAGCATCGCCCGCCCGCGGGCGAACAGCCGACCGTGCCAGTCGCACAGCGCGGCCTCCAGCGGCTCAAGACCGCCGGCCGCCCGCACCTGGGCGATCAGCGGGGCAATCTGCTCCAGCAGGTAGCCGCCCCGCCTGAGCTGGTGGGCCAGCCGGGCGTCCCGTACGTCGGCCTCGTCGTAGACGCGGTACCCGGTCAGCGGGTCGCGCCGCGGGCGCACCAGCCCGGCGCGCTCCCATTTGCGCAGCGTCGCGGGCCGGATTCCGAGCTTGTCTGCCAGCGGCCCGATGAACGTGCCGCCGGGCCCGGACACCGCGGCCGGCCCGGACCCCGCACCGGGCTCGGGCGCCGAGGTGGGCTCCAGGTCGCGGAGGGCGCTCTCCACGGCTTGGAGGGTCCGGCGGTCGTCGAGGAGCTGGGCGTGGCTCTCGTCGATGAGGCGGAACGCCTCATCGACCGCGCCCTGGTTCACGGCCCGCATGATCGACGTCGCCGTCTGGTGGCCGTGGCCGGGCACCAGGGCGAGGAAAGCGCGCAGGGCCCGCGCGTGCAGCGGGGTGTAGGTGCGGTAGCCGTGGGGTGTGCGACCGGCGGCCGGAAGGATGCCGGCCTCCTCATAGTTCCTGATCGCCTGCGTGGACAGACCGTGCCCGCGCGCCAGGTCAACCGGCCTGAGCCGCTCGCCGTTTTGAAGGTTTCGTCCCATGAACCTGCCGATATCGCGGGAAAGTTTCAATCGAAAGTTCAACGATACCGTTGAAGGCATGGCTACTGACATCAAAGACATCGCCCATGCCGTCGAAGCCACCGCCGTCATGAAGCTGCTTCCGGCTCGGCCGCGGCTGCTCGCCCTGGGCGAGCCCACCCACGGCGAGGACACTCTGCTCGACCTGCGCAACGAGCTCTTCCGGCAGCTCGTCGAGCAGGAGGGCTACCGGACGATCTCGATCGAGAGTGACTGCATGATGGGCCTGGTCGTGGACGCCTACGTCACCTCGGGCACGGGCACCCTCGACGAGGTCATGGAGCGCGGATTCAGCCACGGCTGGGGCACCTCCGCGGCCAACCGCGAACTCGTGCGCTGGATGCGCGCCCACAACGACGGCCGGCCCGCGTCCGAGCAGGTCCGCTTCGCCGGCTTCGACGGCCCGCTGGAGATCACCCACGCGGCAAGCCCCCGGCAGGCCCTCACCGCACTCCACGGCTGTCTCTCGGCCCAGGTGGACGCGGACCTGCTCCCCTGCACCGCGGACACGCTCGACCGCCTGCTCGGCACCGACGACCGGTGGACCGATCCCGCCGCGATGATGGACCCGTCCCAGTCCGTGGGGCAGTCGGCCGAGACCAAGGAACTGCGGCTGCTCGCCGACGACTTGGTGGCGCTGCTCGACGCGCAGACACCACATCTGATCACAGCGACCTCGCGGGACGACTGGGACCGGGCACGCCTGTACGGGCGCACCGCCACCGGCCTGCTGCGCTACCACTACTGGATGGCCGACACCTCACCGGCCCGCATGACGCGGCTGTGCGCGCTGCGGGATTTGATGATGGCCCACAACCTCCTTGCCGTCGCCGCCCGGGGCCCGGCACTCATCCACGCCAACAACTCCCATCTCCAGCGGGAGAAGAGCACGATGCAGATGTGGCAGGGTCCGGTGGAGTGGTGGAGCGCCGGTGCGTTGGTGAGCGCCCAGCTCGGCGAGGATTACGCCTTCCTGGCCACGGCCCTCGGCACGATCCGGCACCAGGGAGTGGACATCCCGCCGCCGGACACCTTCGAAGGACTCCTGTACGCACTCCCGGAGGACCGCTACGTCATCGACGCCCGGAGGCTGGCCACCGCCCTCGGCGACACGCGGCCCGCGCCCCGCGTATCCCCCTGGTTCGGCTACGCCCCGCTCGACCCGGCCCACCTGGCGGACAGCGACGGCATCGTGTTCGTCAAGGACGTCCAGCAGAGCTAGTGCCACCCTCAGCAGCCCGGCGAACGGCGCGGCCGGCAGCGGCTGTCGGCCCCGGGTGCGGGGAGGCGGTCAAGGGGCGGGGTGCTGCGGGGGCTCGCCCGCGAGGACGCGTACGACCTCCTCGGCGACCATGGCGCCCATCATGCGGTTGGCGTCCTGGCCGCAGGCCGCCATGTGCGGGGTGAGCAGGACGTTCGGGGCAGTGCGCAGCGGGCTGTCGCCGAGCGGCTCGTGTGCGAAGGCGTCGAGCGCGGCGCCGCTCAGGTGACCGTCCTCGAGGAGCGCCGCGAGGGCCGCCTCGTCGACGAGACCGCCGCGGGCGGTGTTCACCAGCAGCGCGCCCCGCTTCATCGCGGCGAGCCGAGCCTGGTCCAGTAGCGGGCCCGCGCCGGGGGTCGCGGGCAGATGCAGGCTGACGACGTCGGCGCGGGCCAGGCAGTCGTCCAGGGTGGCCGAGCGGGCGCCGAGGGCGCACATGTCCTGTGGATCGACGTACGGGTCGTGCGCGAGCACCGTCATGCCGAAGGCGCGGGCGTACCCGGTCACGAGCTGTCCGATCCGCCCGAAGCCGATCACGGCCAGGGTTCTGCACGCGAGTTCGGGCCCGAACAGCTTGGGCCACTCCCCGTCCGCCAGCCGCTGGTGCGCATCGGTGATACGACGGGTGGCGTCCAGGATGAGGCCGAAGGTGAACTCGGCGACCGCTCGGGAGTTGCTGCCGGGCGCGCACACCACAGGGATGCCGCGGGCCTGTGCGGCGTCGAGGTCGATGGTGTCGACGCCCACGCCGTGCTTGGCGATGACCTTGAGGCGGTCCGCCGCGTCGATGACGTCCGCGGTGATCAGGTCCATGCCGACGACCAGGGCGTCGGCCTCCGGGATCCGCTTGAGGAGTTCGTCGGCGGGCAGCGCCTCGTCCTCGTACGGACGCAGGGGGCCCGCGCCCGCTCGCTCCAGGATCTGCCAGGGCTCGGCGGAGTAGCGGGAGAAGGTGGGCGTGGTGATGAGGGTCGTGGTCATGGGGGTCGTGGTCATGCGATCTCCCGGTCAGCCCAAGTGGGGCTCAGGTGGAGGTACTTGATCGTCCGGCGATGGTGGGTGAAGGCGATGTGCAGTGCGCCGTCCGGGGTCTGGACGACGGACGGGTAGGACAGCTCGCGGTTGTGGCCGTCGCGGGAGTTGTTGGTCAGGCAGTAGCCGTCACCGGTCTCCAGGTCCCGGCGTACCGGCCAGGTCAGGCCGCCGTCCGAGGAGACGGAGAGGGTGAGCGGCGCGCGCGGGGCGCCCCAGAAGGCGGCTCCGGTCGTGGGGGCGGTGGCGGGCGCCGGGGTGGCAGCGGGTGCGTTCGCGCTCGGCCCGTCGTCCGAGCTCAGCCCGTCGTCGTCGATCTCGTCGTACAGCGAGACGCGGCGGGCTACGGCGTCCGCGGCGCTGCTGTGGTTGTGGACCAGCGCGAGACGGCCGTCGGCCAACGGGGAGTACTGGATCGAGGAGTTGTTGTTCGGCAGGTCCAGCGGGCGCGGCTCGGCCCAGCTCTCCCCGTCGTCGTACGACACGCTTCGGTACACGGCGTCGGCCCGGCGACTGCGGAACAAGGCGAGGAGCGAACTGTCGGGCAGGGGGCGGACGTTCATGTGGACCAGTCCGGTCGAGCCGGGCACCGGCACCTCGCGCCAGCTCACCCCTTCGTCGTCGCTGACCATCACCGAGCTGGTGTCCCGCCCGCCCGACCATCGCTCGCCCGGCGCGGCGACGCAGCGGAAGAGGGGCAGCAGTCGGCGGCCCGACGGCAGCACGGTCACCGGCTGGCGTACAAAGACTCCGCCGTCGAAGAGCACGCGGGAGGGGCCCCACGTCTTTCCCTCGTCGTGACTGACGCGCAGTCGTACCTCGGCGGTGTCCTGGCGCCCGGCCCGCTGCGCGGTGTGCAGCAGCCACCAGTCGCCGGAGGGGTCGGTGAACAGCAGCGGGTTCTGCTCGGACCGGGTGTCGTCGTGGGAGAGCCTCTCTGGGCGGGACCAGGTGTCACCGCCCGCGGGCAGCCGGGAGAACCACACCGAGATGTCCGCGACACCTTCCTGCGTTCCCCCGAACCAGACGCATCCCAGCTCACCGTCGGGTAACACGGTGAGATTGGCGGCATGGTTCTGCACAGCCGGGGCGGACAGCCACGACTCGAAGCGACCCGTCTCGGTGGGGTGCGGGCGTACGACGCCGTCGGCGACGGCCGGGCCCGGCATCACCGGACCTGGCCTGTCGCGCGTACGGCGGTGAGGTGGCGGTACGCCACCTGCTCCAGGTGTACGAGGTCGCTCGCGACCGTGACGTAGGTGAAGCCCTCGGTGAGGCGCTTGGCG
Organism: Streptomyces yerevanensis; assembly: GCF_000716805.1. Lineage (NCBI taxonomy): Bacteria > Bacillati > Actinomycetota > Actinomycetes > Kitasatosporales > Streptomycetaceae > Streptomyces > Streptomyces yerevanensis. The sequence goes on from NZ_JNWJ01000008.1 coordinate 152,290, forward strand.
GCGCTCGCGCCGTCCGCGTTGTGGATGCCGGCGGCTATCCCGGCGGCGGCTGCCGCTTCGCGCACGGTGACCAGTGCGGCCTCGAACTCGTCCGCGACCGTCGGGTCGGTGGAGCTGGCTCCGCCCAGCGCGATGCGTAGGTCGGAGGGGCCTATGTAGACGCCGTCGACGCCGTCGGTGGCGCAGATCTCTTCTACGTTCTTGAGGCCCTCGGCGGTTTCGATCATCGCGAGCACCACGGTTTGCTCGTGCGCGTCGGCGGGGTCGGGGCCGATGCGTAGGGCTGAGCGCATCGGGCCGTACGAGCGCCTGCCTTGTGGGGGGTAGCGGACCGCGGCCACCGCTGCGGCGGCGTCCTGCGGGGTGTCGATGAGCGGGACGATGACGCCGGCCGCACCTGCGTCCAGGGCCTTGCCGATGGGCATGGGGTCGTTGGCCTCAACTCGTACCAGGCCTACGGCGGTTGAGCCCTTGGTGTCTATGGCGGTCAGGGAGGCGAGTACTCCGGCGTAGTCGATCAGGCCGTGTTGGGCGTCCAGGGCTACGTAGTCGTAGCCGAGGCGGGCTATTCGTTCGGTGGAGACGGGGGAGTCCAGGACGGACCAGTAGCCGACCAGGGGGTCGCGTGCGCGGATCGCTGCCGCGAAGGTGGTGGGGGTCATAGGGGGGTGCTCCTCCGGCAGGTGGTTGGGTGCGGGTTGGTGGGTGGCTGGTCGCGCAGTTCCCCGCGCCCCTGGGGTGGGTGGGGGGTGCGGGGCCGTGGGCCGGTGCGTCAGCCCGTCGCAGGGCGGGCATACGGCCCTTTAGCTGGTACAAGGCCCTGGTTCTCCGAGACCGGAGCTACGCGACGGGCATGCGACGCACCGGCCCACGCCCCCTCCCGCCGGAGGGCAAGCGCGGGTCGTTGGGGGCGCACCCAGAGATGTGCGAGACGGTGGGCATGTGGGGCTCCTTTTCAGCGGTTGTATGCGGGCATTGGGCCGCGTAGTGCCTTGCCGATCTCGTCGCAGGCCGCCGTTACGTCGGGGGGCAGTGGGCCGTTGTTGGTGGCCGTGATGTTGGCCAGTAGGTGGGTGGTGTTGGAGCCGCCGAGGAGCAGGGCGTCGGTCGAGTCGCGGTCCAGGAGCCAGCGGAGGGCCAGGTCGGTGAGAGGGATGCCCGCGGCTTCGGCGATGGTGGAGAGTTGGTCCACTGCGGTGAAGAGGCGTTCGTCCCAATAGCGTTGGCGGTACATCTCGGCGACCTTGGAGTCGCCGAAACGGCCCGATTGCGGGGGCTGTTCGAAGCGGTGGCGGCCGGTGAGGAGGCCGCCGCCCAGGGGGTTGTAGACCATGGTGCGCAGGCCGGTGACTGCGGCGTATTCGACGTACTCCTCCTCTATGCGGCGGGCGAGGAGGTTGTGCATCTGTTGAGCGATGACGGGGCGTGGGGCTCTCAACTCGTCGGCGGTGCTGATGAGTTGGGCGATCTGCCAGGCCGCGTAATTGGAGACGCCGAGGGCGCGGATCTTTCCCTCGGCTACGAACTCGGCGATGGTGGCCAGGGTTTCGGTCAGGGGTGTCTTGCGGTCGGGCTGGTGGAGGTAGAAGAGGTCGACCGAGTCGGTGCCGAGGCGCTTCAGGCTGCCTTCCAGTGCGGCTCGCAGGCCGGCTGCGGAGAGGGGGGCGTTGTCGCCCTGGTCGGGGTGGGGGATACCGGCCTTGGTCGCCAGGACGATTCGGTCGCGGCGGCCTGGCAGGAGTCCGGCGAGGATGCGCTCGCTCTCGCCGCCCGCGTAGCCGTTGGCCGTGTCTACGCCGGTGATTCCTGCGTCGAGTGCGGCGTCGAGCATGTTGGCTGCGGAGGAGGCGTCGACGGTGTCGCCGAAGGTCATGGTGCCCAGTACCAGGCGGGAGAGCGGGACGGGGATGTTCGGCAGGTCGATGCCGGGGGTCACGTGGGGGTTCCTTCCGGGGCGGAGGTGAGCAGGTGGCGGGGTTTCACGCCCCGAATGGCGGTGGGGTCCAGAGCGGCGCGGCGCAGGGCGCGGGTGTAGGGGTCGGTGGGGGAGGTGAGCACCGTGGCCGTCGGGCCGGACTCGACGATCCGGCCCGCGCGCATCACCAGCAGATCGGTGCTGATCTCCCGGACTACCCCAAGGTGGTGCGCGATGACGAGGTAGGCGATGCCGGTGTCCTTCTGCAACTCCCGCAGGAGGTCGAGGACTTGCGCCTGTACGGAGACATCCAGGGCGGACGTCGCCTCGTCGCAGACCAGCAGGTCGGGGCGGGAGGCCAGGGCGCGGGCGATGCCGATGCGTTGGCGCTGGCCGCCGGAGAACTCGGGTGGGCGTCGGTCCAGGGCCGAGGGCGGCAGACCTACCTGGTCGAGCAACTCGGCTGCCCGCCTGGCGCGTTGGGCTCGGTCGGAGAGGCCGTGCACATGTAGAGGTTCGGCGACTATCTGCTGGGCGGTGAGATGGGGGTCCAGCGAGCCGTACGGGTCCTGGAAGACCATCTGTACGCGGCGGCGCAGGGGGCGCAGTCGTCGTTCGGGGAGCTGGGCGATGTCCGTCCCGTCCAGGATGATGCGGCCACTTTCCGGCTTGAGCAGCCGTACCAGGGCTCGGGCCAGCGTCGACTTGCCGCAGCCGGACTCGCCGACGATCGCCAGTGAACCGCCTTGGGGGATGCGGAAGTTGACGTGGTCGACGGCTCGGAAGGGGCCGCGTGACGTGGCGTATTCGACGACGAGGTTCTCGACGGAGAGGAGCACCGGCCCTGTGACGGTGGGGAGTTCGGTCATGACGCCGCCTCCTCTGCGACGGGCTCGGACCGGCCGTCGCCGTCCTCGTCCCATGTACCCACACGGGGCACGGCGGCGAGGAGTTCACGGGTGTACGGTTCGGCGGGCCGCTCGACGATCTGCTGTGCGGAGCCCGACTCGACGAAACGGCCGTCCTTCATCACGTGGATCCGGTCGGAGACCAGCCGGGCCACCCCGAGGTCATGGGTGATCATCAACATGCCTATGCCCGTGCGTTCCTGAAGCTCCATCAGCAGGTCGAGCACGCTCGCCTGCACCGTTGCGTCCAGCGCGGAGGTGGGCTCGTCCGCGACCAGCAGTTCCGGTTCGGCGGCCAGCGCGGTTGCGATGAGGATGCGTTGCAGCATGCCGCCGGAGAACTGGTGCGGGTACGCCTTCCAGCGGGTCTGAGGTTCGGTGATGCGTACCTGCGCGAGTAGTTCAACTCCCGTGTCACGGGCTTCTGTTCGCGTTATGCCCGGATGGTGCAGGCGTAGGGCGTCGCCCAGTTGGCGGCCGATGGTGTGCACCGGGCTGAGGGCCGTCATCGGATCCTGCGGAATGAGCGAAACGGTTCGCCCGCGTACCGCGCGTGCGGCGTCCGGATCGGCGACGATGTCCCGCCCGGCGATGCGTACGCTGCCCGACAGCACGGCGAGCCCTTCGGGCAGCAGTCGCAGTACGCCCATCGCTGTGGTCGACTTTCCGCAGCCGGACTCGCCGATCAGGGTCACGGTCTCGCCCCGGCGGACGGTGAAGCTCACTCCGTCGACCGCGCGCACCACGCCGTGCGCGGTGATGAGCTCGATCTGCAGATCCGTCGCCTCGAGCAGCGGTGGGCCGGCGGTGACCGGGGTTTCCTCTGCCATGCCTCACGCTCCCTTCCCTGAACGCGGCCGGGTACGGTCCCGCAGCCCGTCCCCGAGCAGGTTGACGCCGACCACCAGCAGCGCGATGACCAGCCCGGGCAGGGTGACCAGCCACCAGGAGGTGGTGATGTAGTCCTGGCCGTCGGAGATGATCCGCCCCCAGGTCGCGAACGGCCGCTGAGGTCCCGCTCCCAGGAAACTCAGCGCGCTCTCCAGCAGCACGGCCTGCGCGAGGAGCAGGAGAACGACCAGGCTCGCGGGGCGTACCACGTTGGGGATCACATGGCGCGCGAGCACCGACCAGGAGGGCAGCCCCAGTACGCGGGCCGCGGCGACGTACGCCTTCTCGCGTTCGACGAGGACGAGCGAGCGGGTCAGCCGCGCGACCTCGGGCCACTGCGCGAGAGCGATCACGCAGGTGATGACGGTGACGGACGGGCCGAACAGGGCGACCACGAGGAGCAGCATCATCAGGAGCGGCAGGGCGAGTTGGGCCTCCAGGAACCGGGAGACGACCGCGTCGATCCAGCCGCCGAAGAACCCGGCCGCGGCGCCCGCCGCGATACCGATCAGGCCGGACACGAGGACGGCGAGGACACCCACCGCGAGGGACACCTGGCCGCCGTGCAGGACGCGGGAGAGCAGATCGCGTCCCAACTGGTCGGTGCCGAACAGATGCCCCTCGCTCAGCGGCGGCAGCCTGCGCCGGGAGAGGTCCTGGGCGCCCGCGCCGGGCAGGGGCAGTACACCGGCGAGTGTTACGGGCAGCACGACGAGGGCGGTGCATATCGCCCCGGCCCACAGCTTGAGGCGGGCGCCGCGCCGCTGCCGGGTCGCGGTGGCCCGGGCGAGATCGCGCGCGGTGACGGCGCTGGGCCGGCCGGTGCTGACGGCTGTGGTCATGGCTCAGGCCGCCTTTCCGAGGCGTACCCGTGGGTCGAGCAGCGGATAGGCCAGGTCGACGAGGAGCTGGACGAGGATCGCTAGGGTCGCGGTGACCAGGACGGTGGCCTGGATCAGCGGATAGTCGCGGGTCTCCAGAGCGCGTACGACCAGCGAGCCGACCCCCGGCCAGCCGAAGACGACCTCCACCACGACCACACCGTTGAGCAGCGCCGCGAAGCGCGTACCGAGTGCCGTCACCAGCGGCACCGCGGAGTTCGCGAGCGCGTAGCGCCAGGTCAGCGCCGACTCGGAGACCCCGCGGGAGCGGGCCACGGTGATGTACGAAGAGGCCAGCGCGGTGGTCATCTCGCGCCGCACCAGCCGTGAGACCAGAGCGAGTTGGAGGACGGCCACGGTCGCGGTCGGCAGGATCAGGCCGCTCCAGGTGGTGAACCCGGAGGCGGGCAGTATCGGAAGGACCACCGCGAAGACCGTCAGCAGCATCACACCGGTCCAGAAGTCCGGCATCGACTGCCCGGCGATCGTCAGCACATTGGCGCCCAGCTCCCTGCGTGTGTCGGCTCGGCGGGCCATCCACACGCCCAGCGGCACGGCCACCACGGTCGTGACCGCGATGGCGGAGACGGCGAGCGTGATGGTGTACGGCATCCGGTCCAGGACCACGTCGAAGGCGGGGGAGCTGAAGGAGTAGCTCGTGCCGAGGTCCCCCGTGAACAGGTCGCGCAGGAAGAATCCGTACTGGACGAGGAGCGGGTCGTCGAGCCCGAACTGCTCACGGATACGGGCCAGTTCGGCCGTGGTCGCGTTGGGGGCCGCGTACGCGGAGGCCGGATCACCGGGCGCGAGGCGCACCAGCAGGAAGACGGTGGTCAGCGTGAGGAAGACGGTCAGCAGGCTCTGGCCGATGCGGCGGGCGAGGTACTTCGACACGGCTCAGCCCTCCAGACGTATCGCGGTCAGGTCGTAGGAGTTGATCGCCTGGAGCGCCAGCCCCTGGACGCGGTCGCGGCGGGCAAGGAGCGTCTTGGGCGCGAAGGCCCACAGGCTCGGCCAGGTGTCCCAGACGGCGCGCTGTACCGCGGCGAGCCGCCGGTCCCGCTCCGCGTCGTCGACCTCGGTGGCGGCGGCCGACAACTGCCGCTCGATCCGGGGGATCACATAGCCCATGAACGCGTCGCCGGTACGTTCCTTCTCGGCCGTACCGCCGTACATCCCCTGCAGCATGGTGAGCGCCTGACCGGTCGGGCTGCTGTAGCCGTTGCCGATGACATCCCAGTCGCCGGCGCGCCCCTGACGCCATTTGAGGATGTCGCCGCCGGGCTGGAACTGCTGGAGCGAGGCGCGCACACCGACGTCCTGGAGCATGTCGAGCACGGCCTCCATGACGGAGGTGTCGCCGGCGAACTCCCCTGACTCCCAGATGACTTTGATCCGCAGATCGTCGGCGCCGAGCGACCTCAGAAGCTGTCGGGCCCGCCCCGGATCGAAGGCGTACGTTCCTGTGGGCACCGCACCCTGGAGGGCGAGCGGGACCACGCCGCGGGCCTCCTCGGCCGTCCCGGTCAGCACGTCGTCGACGAGGGCGCTGCCGTCGATCGCATACGTCAGCGCCTGCCGCACCCGGGGGTCGGCGAGCGGATGCCCCTCGGGCTTACGGAAGTTGTAGAAGAGCTGGCACATGCGGACGCCGACGTTCTCCTGGACGGTGACGCCCGGCAGCCCGATGAGCTGTTCCGCGGAGTCCGGCGTCAGCGTGTCGACGACGTCGAGTTCTCCGCTGCGCAGGGCGACGACACGGCTGGACTCCTCCGGTACGAACCGGACTTGGACCGTGTCGACGGACGGCTGCCTGCCCCAGTACCGGGTGTTGCGGGCGAGGGTGTACTCGCCGGCTCCGCTGTTCGCGCGGACGACACGGTACGGGCCCGAGCCGAGCCCGGAGCGCAGTTCCTCGGGCCGGTTGGCCTTGGCCGGGGTGATGTGGATGTTGGCTATGAGCCGGTCGAGCACGGGCACCGGACGCTCCGTGCGCAGGAGGAAGGTCCGCTCACCGGTGGCCTCGACGGTGGGCAGCTCGGGGAAGAGGCCGAGCAGGAACGAACCGGGGACCTTGCCGTACATGCGTAATGCCGTGGCCACGTCCTCTACGGTGACCGGGCTGCCGTCCGAGTAGCACACGCCCTCGCGCAGCCGCACCGCCCACGCGGTGGGCTCGGTCATCTCGAACCGGTCGGCGAGGACGAGTTGGGGCTCCAGGTCCGGGCCGATACGGGTGAGCGCCTGCCGCACGGCGCGCTGCACGGTCACCGCCGCCTCGAACTGGTTCAGCTTGTTGTCGAGGCTCACCAGGGAGCGGTTCAGACCGAGGGTGAGGGTGCCAGGGCCGGGCGCGCCCGTGGGTCCGGCACAGGCGGACAGCGGACCGAGGGAGACGCCCGCACCGCCGAGGGCGCTCCAGCGCAGCACGGTGCGGCGGGTGAGGTGACCGGGCGGGGGGACACGATGCGGGGTTGGGGTCATGTCGACCTTCTCGGTTCTTGAGGGCGACCGGCTCTCGCTGACGCCGCCCGGGCACCGGGTGGCGCAGAAGTGTCGCGCCGAAAAAGGTGGCACGGTTGCGCGAATCGCGCAAGGAGTCTCGCGCACTTCGCGCAGTCGTGCCATCATCGGCGTCCGGGGCCGATCACCCACAGGCCCGAGGAGGTACTCGTGTCCCGCACCACATTCGCCAGTCGCCCATCCCGCGTACTGGCGCTCGCGGACGACCTGTCCGGCGCCGCCGAGACCGCCGCCGCACTGGGCCTGCCCGGCCGGATCCTGCTGGGCCCGCCCACCACACCCCCGTCGGACGGCGAGGCGCTCGTACTCGACCTCGACACCCGGCAGCTCACCGCGGACGAGGCCGCACACGCCGTACGGGACGTCATGGGGTACGCCGACGGCGGCTTGGTCCTGAAGAAGGCCGACTCGCTGCTGCGGGGCAACTTCGCCTCGGAGACGGCCGCTTACGCCGAGGGTGCCGCGGGCGTCGTGATCGCCCCCGCCCTGCCGGTCGCGGGCCGTACCGTGCGCGACGGCGTCGTCCATCTGCACGGCACCGCGCTGCACGCGACCGACGCCTGGCGCGCCGAGCGGGGCCCGGCGCCGGAATCGGTGCGGGCGGCGCTGGGTAACCTGCCGACGTGGGTGGTGCCGCTGTCGGTGGTGCGCTCGCCCGTCCTGGCGCTGTCCGGCTGGCTGCGCACCCTCATCGCGAAGGGGCACCACCCGGTGTGTGACGCCGAGACGGACGCCGACCTCGACGCGATAGCCGAGGCGGTTCTTCAACTCGGCCCCGGCGTACGGCTTTTGGGGGCGGGCGGGCTGGCCGTCGCCCTCGGCCGGAAACTGGCGGGAGCGCACGGGTCCGGGCTCCGGGAAACCCCGGCGACCACGCCGCCCAGACCGCTGCTTGTCGTGGTCGGAACCACCGAGCCCAGCGCAGTTGCGCAGATCGCGCAACTGCTGGCCTCCGGTGCGCACCACATACCCGTACCGGCGCACATGCTCACCGACCACGGCGGCCCGCACCCGTTCGCCACCGCGCCGGACGGCATCACCATCGTCAGCATCGACGGCAGCGACCCCGTCGAGCCCGGCTCCGCCCGCGCTCTGGTGGCCGGGCTCGCCCGCACGGTCGCCCAAACCGCCTTCGACAGCGACCTGGTCCTGACAGGAGGCGAGACCGCACGCCGCGTGCTGGACGCCCTGGGTATCCGTGAGCTGCTGCCCGTCGGGCAGATCCACCACGGCGCCGTGCACTCCCGCACCGCCGACGGCCGCTCCGTCGTCACCCGCCCCGGAAGCTTCGGCGACACCGACTCCCTGCTGCGCATCGCCCGCGCGCTGCGCCCCGACCACGCCGCCGCATTGACCCCGTCGTTCGCCCCGCAAGGAGAACCCACGTGAACGCAGCCCGCACCGCCGCGTCCGCCGAGCAGTCCGGCACCGCCGGACATCGGCTCCCGATCATCGCGGTGACCATGGGCGACGGTGCCGGCATCGGACCGGAGGTCATCGTGCCGGCGCTGCTGCACCCCGACACCCTGCGCGGCTGCCGACCCGTCGTCATCGGCGACGCCCACCGCCTGCGGCAGGCGGCGGACATCCTCGGCATCAGCTGTGACATCGTTGCCCTCGACGGCCCCGCCCAGGCCGAGTTCACGCCCCGCCGCATCAACGTCGTCGACCTCGGACTGCTCCCGGCCGACCTGCCCTGGGGCACCCTCGACGCAGCGGCGGGCGACGCCGCGTACCACTACATCCGCGTCGCCGCCCAGCTCGCCCTGAACGGCGAGGTCCACGCCATCTGCACCGCCCCCCTCAACAAGGAGGCTCTGCACGCCGCCGGGCACCTCTACCCCGGCCACACCGAACTCCTCGCCCACCTCACCGGCGTGGACGAGGTGTCGATGATGCTGTCCACGCCCAGGGTGAAGGTCATCCATGTCACCACGCACCTCGGCCTGATCGACGCCGTCAACCGCATCGAGCCCGGCCTCGTCGAACGCACCGTGCGCCGCGGCCACGAAGCCATGGTCCGCGCGGGCGTCGACGCCCCCGTGATCGGCGTCTGCGGCATCAACCCGCACGCGGGCGAGAACGGCATGTTCGGCTACGGCGAGGAGGAGTCGAAGATCGTTCCCGCCGTGGAGGCCGTACGCAACGACGGCATCGACGCCCGCGGGCCGATCCCCGCCGACACCGCCTTCTTCCTCGCCGGCCGCGGCGACTACGACCTCATCGTCGCCATGTACCACGACCAGGGCCACGGCCCGGTGAAGGTCCTCGGCATCGAAACGGGCGTCAACCTCACCGTGGGACTGCCCGTCATCCGTACCTCCGTGGACCACGGCACCGCGTTCGACATCGCGGGAACCGGCCGTGCCGAGGCCGGTAGCATGGTCGAGGCGCTGCGGCAGGCCGCCGAGATGTCATCCGCCTCGGCCGCCCGATGACCCCGCTCTCGTGGGTCCCGGAGGACACCACCGCACACCCGGAGGACACAGGACTGATGTCTGCGATCGGATCCAGGTCCCGGCGCGACCGGATCGTCCAGCTTGCCACCACCACCGGCCTGACCAGCGTGGACGAACTCTCGCAGCTGTTCGGCGTCACGGCCTCCACCATCCGCCGCGACCTGGCGAAGCTCACCACGGATGGACGCCTCGCCCGGACGTACGGCGGCGCGATGGCGCTGTCCGCGCACCCCGAGGCCTCACTGCGACAGCGCACGGGCGAGGCCTTCGAGGCCAAACGCGCCATCGCCCGCTGGGCCGCCGACCAGATTCAGCCCGGCGAGACGCTCCTCCTCGACGCGGGCTCGACCGTCGGCGCGCTCGCACATGAACTGCGTACGGCCAAGAACGTCACCGTCGCGACCACCGGCCTGACCGCGCTCCAGGAACTCGCCGACGTCCAGAACGTCCACGTCGAGTGCCTCGGCGGCACCCTCCGCCCGCTCAGCCAGGGCTTCGTCGGCCCGCTGACCGAGGCCGCCCTCGAACGGCTCACCTTCGACCGCGTCTTCCTCGGCACGGACGGCGTCTCCCCGGAGCACGGGATCTGTGAGGCCGACCTGCGCCAGACCCGCCTGAAAGAGCTCATGGCCCGCCGCGCCGACCACGTCTACGTGCTCGCCCACGCCGCGAAAGTAGGCCGCCGCCCCTTCCACGCCTGGGCCACCCTGCCCGCGGGCTGGACCCTGGTCACGGACGACGCGGCCGACCCCCGCGTCCTCGACGAGCTGCACAGCCGCGGGGTCACCACGGTCCTGGCCAAGTCCGAGGACATGCCCTGAACTTGGCCTGAACGTGGCCGAGCGGAAGGGCCGGGCGCTGGGACGCGCCCGGCCCTTCCGAGCCCTTTCGTGAGGCTCAGGCGCCGCAGACCGGGACGCCGGGCAGTTGGTTGTCCGGATGGTCGACGTAGTAACTCGCGATGTAGCCGCGGGAGTCACCGCGCGTGATGTAGACCCACCACGGGTTGCCGGAGACGTTCTGGCCCTGCTTCTGGCAGACCGCCTCGAAGGCCTGGCCCGGCTGCAACTGCCCTGCCACCACAGGGCAGTTGCCCGGCGACGGGAACGCGTCGCACGCACCCGGGTTGCCCGGGTTGTCGCGGACATTGACGTCGGTCGCCCACACCGTGAAGCTCGCCCTGGCGGAGACGCCGTCCGAGGTGTCACCGGCCGACGCGGCGGCCGAACCGGTCAGTCCCGCCGTCAGGGCCGTGGCGGCGAGGGCCGCACCGAGGGCAGTACGAAGTCGCATGAGATCTCCCCGTGTTGTCGTGTTCGGCTTGGTCGTGCCTGTCTTACGCACAGCACACGAAGACAGGGGCCGCCCTGTATGACACGGGGTCGAGTGACGCTCGTCACATGTCAAGGAGACACGTCAAGGGGGTAGCGGTCAGGGCGAGTTACGCGCCTCGTCCGCCGAACACGTGCGCAGCTCGGCCGTGTTGCGGGTACGGACACCCGGCAGCCAGCCCTCTGCTCCCTCACGGTTCCTGACCAGGTACCAGCGCGTCGAGCTGATCCCGCTCTCGTCCGTCACCATCGTGCCGCGGGTGACGACACACGCCGTGGCCAGCCGGTCGCCGTGCCATACGCGGCCGGCCGTGTTCCCCGGCGCCGCGTACTCGGCGTACGGGTCCTTCGCCAGCCGCAGCGCGCACTCCAGCGTGCGCAGCGGACGGCACGGCCCTTCGGCGTTGAACACCGTCACCGACGCATCGAACCGCCCCCGGTCGGCAGGAGTGCCGTCGGTCGGCCGGACCAGCCACCAGGCGCCCAGCGCGACGGCACACACCAGGACGGCGGCGGCCGCGACCACCCAACCTGTCCGCAGCCGTGCACCGATGGCCGCCCTGCGCGGCGGAGCGTCGGCGGACCGGACGCGCTCCCACAGCCCGGGTGGCGTCTCGATCTCCTCGTCGGCGGCCCTGAGCCGGTCGCGCAGCAGCTCGGCAACGCGGTCGTCGGGCTCTGCGTCAGGCCTCATGCCCCGGCTCCTTTCCTGAACGGTCCGCGCGTTCCCGCTCACCTCTGTCCAGCAGCGAGCGCAGCTTCTGAAGCGCACGCGTGCGATGCCGGGCGGCCGTTCCGCGGTGCACCCCTATGATCCGGGCCGCCTGATCGATGGTGTAACCGTCCAGATCGACGAGTATCACCACACCCGCCTGCTTGGCAGAGAGCCTGCCCAGCAGCCGTACCGCCTCCATCTCGGCGTCACGGCGCTCCACTCCGCCGTCCCAGCCCGCCGCGACCACCGGCCCGATCGAGCCGAGTCGGCCCGCCTGCCCGGCACCGTCGGCGGCACTCGACACCTCCACATCATCCACCAGGACCTGACGGCGCTCGCGGCGATGGGTGTCGCGTACGACGCTGAGCAGCGCGGTGAAGGCATAGGCGTACGGCTCCGGGTGGTCGAGGAATCGCTGCGGCCGTGCGGCCAGCTTCAGATAGGCCTCGTGCACGGCGTCCTCGGCCCAGGATCTCGTCCCGGCCAGCATGACGGCTCTTCGGTAGAGCCGGGGCAGGAGTTCGCAGAAGGTCTCGTCGAAGCGGGTCGGTGGCGGTGACGGCGAGGATGAGGGACCGGTCGGCGGGTGGCCCATGGGCTCGGATGTCTCCCCGTTGTGAAGTCGGGCGGGCCGTCGCCTGCCCGCCGTGTTGTGCACCGAGTGATCATTTACCCGAGTACGGCCCGGTCACGCAGGTCCTTTTCCGGCTCGGCGCTCAACCCTCACCTCAACTCCCAGTCCGGGCCGCCGACCGCCGCTCCCGGGGACCCGCGTCCCTGTCGGCGCGGCCGGGCGCAACTGTCCGGAAACCGGCGTTCATCCGCACCGAAGGCGGGTTAACGTGCCATTTCGGCCCACGAACTGGGGGAGTTGAATGGTGGCCCGATCCATCGTCGATCTGAAGCAGCTCGGTCCGGACTTTCTGCGTGATCCGTATCCCGTCTACGCCCGGCTCCGTGCCCAAGGGCCCGTCCACCGTGTGTATGACCCCGACGGCGAGGAGGTGTGGCTCGTCGTCGGCCACGAGGCATGCCGAACGGCCTTCACCGATCCACGGCTCAGCCGGAACTGGTTGAGGTCCGGGAACATCAAACAGATCGTCAACACCGAGCAGGGCCAGCCGGCCCTCATGCACATGCTGATGTCGGACCCGCCGGACCACACCCGACTGCGGCGACTGGTGGCCCGGGAATTCACCCCGCGACGTATCGAGTCACTGGCTCCTCGCATCCAGCAGGTCACCGATGAGCTGCTGGACCGGATGCTGGCAGTGGAGGAGCGGCGGGCCGATCTGATCGCCTCCTTCGCCTTCCCGCTGCCCATGACCGTCATCTGCGAACTGCTCGGCGTCCCCGGGCTGGACCGGGAAGCCTTTCGCCGCTGGTCCAACGAGATGGTCGCGCGCACCAGCCCGGAGGCGGAGGCGCTCGCCTACCAGGAGGAGTCGGCGTATCTCGCCGAGTTGATCGCGGCCAAGCGGGCGAAGCCCGGTGAGGATCTGCTCAGCGCGCTGATCCACACCGCGGACGAGGACGGTGACCGGCTCAAGCCGGACGAGCTCATCGGCATGTCCAATCTGCTGCTCATCGCCGGTCACGAGACCACGGTCAACCTGATCGGCAACGGCTTGCGGGCGCTGTTCGCACATCCCGGCCAACTCGCCGATCTGCGCGCCGACTTCGGCCTGCTCGACGGCGCGATCGAGGAGATGCTCCGCTACGACGGCCCGGTGGAGAACAGCACGGACCGCCTGGCCCTGGAGGATGTGGAGATGGGCGGGGTGACCATCCCCGCGGGCTCCACCGTCCGGATCAGCATGGCGGATGCCGACCGCGACCCGGAGCGCTTCAAGGACCCCGACCGGTTCGACATCCGCCGGGACTCCCGCGGTCACATCGCCTTCGGCCACGGCCTGCACTACTGCCTGGGCGCGCCGTTGGCACGGCTGGAAGGCCGGATCGCTTTCCGCACCCTGCTGGAACGCTGCCCGGACCTGGCGCCGGACGCGGACGAGTCCGAACTGCCATGGACGCCGGGGTTGTTGATCCGGGGCGTACGGAAGCTGCCTGTGCGCTGGTGATGATCACACCGGCCGCGTCCTGTGTACTGTCGGCAGTCCGGCCGACGACTCCGTGCCGGCATGCGACGCAGGACAACGCAGGAGGACACCCGTATGACCCGCCCGATCACCGTGGGAGTGGACGGATCACCCGAGAGCCTGGCCGCCGTGGCCTGGGCCGGCCGGGAAGCCGTCCGCCGCGAGCTGCCGCTGCGTCTGGTGCAGGCCTGGGAGAGCGACGACGTGGGGGAGCACGACGCGAAGGCGCGGGACGCGCTGCGGGAGGCCGCGAGCGGCCTCGCCGAGCGGCACCCGGAGCTGCCGGTGTCCACCGACCTGTTGGACGCGGCCCCGGTCCCCTCGCTGGTAGCCGAGGCGTCGGCCGCCGAGATGCTGGTGCTCGGCTCGCGCGGGCACGGAGCGATCGTCGGCTTCCTTGTCGGTTCCGTCGGCCAGCAGGTGACCGCCGAAACCGGACGCCCCGTCGTCCACGTACGCGCCGATGACCACGCAGAACACGAGGCGGCGGGCCGCGAGATCGTCGTCGGACAGCAGGGCGGCCCGGACGACAGCGCCACGGCCCTGGAGCTGGCCTTCGAGACCGCGGCGGCACGCGGCGCGACCGTACGGGTCGTACGGGCCTGGAGCCTGCCGGCGCTCTACTCGTACAGCCCGGGCCTGCTGAAAACCCTCGACGAGGCCGGCGGCCTGGAACCGTACGAGAAGCAGGCCCTCGACGAGGCCCTGAAGCCCTGGCGGGAACGCTTCCCCGAGGTGCCCGTGACCGAGCACGTCGAGATCGGCAGCGCGGGCGAGGTGCTGCTGTCGGTGGCGTCCCGGGCCCAGCTGATGGTGGTCGGGCGGCGCGCCCACCGCTCGGCCGTGGGGTCACGGATCGGTTCGGTGGCGCACGCGGTCATGCGTCACGCGCCCTGCCCGGTGGCGGTCGTCCCGCCGTCCTGAGCGCCGCGCTCAGGCTGACGGCGCCCGCGACGCGGCGGCGTTCGGCGCCGGCAGCTTCGCCCGGAGCTTCGGCAGGATGTGCTTGACGTAGTCCTCGACGGCCGTGTCCAGGCCGATGTCGTGCTGCGCCCGCTCGGACAGATACCAGCGGTGCTCGAGCAGCCCGTGGTACAGCTCCGCCGCGTCCATGGAGCCGCGCAGTTCCTTCGGTATGGCGCGCACGGTGGGCCGGAACACCTCGCGCACCCAGCGGTGGGCCAGCACCTCGGGGCGTGCGGCGAGGGGGTCGCCGGGTGCGTAGTCCTCCTGGGTGGCCATCCAGCTCTCGAGGTCGTTGAGGAGCCGGCGCGCCTGGTTCTCCTCGGTGTCGAGCCCGGTCAGCCGCAGAAGCTGGCGCTGGTGATGGCCCGCGTCGACGACCTTGGGCACGAAGGTCACGCTGTCACCGTTCGAGGAGTGCGCGATCTGCATCTCGGCGACGTCGAAGCCGAGTTCGTTGAGCCGGCGGACCCGGCGGTCGATGTAGTGGTGTTTGCCCGCCGGATACACGGACGTACGGGTCAGCTCCTGCCACAGGCTCTGGTAGCGGCCGCAGATCTCCGTACCGAAGTCGATCGGATCGACGGACGGGTGCAGCGCCCCCGACGCCTCCAGGTCGAGCAGCTCGCCGCTGATGTTCACGCGCGCGAGATCGAGATCGTAACTGCGCTGTCCGTCGCTGAGCTTCTGGTGCAGCTCGCCGGTCTCCGCGTCGACGAGGTACGCGGCGAACGCTCCGGCGTCGCGCCGGAACAGCGTGTTGGACAGGGAGCAGTCGCCCCAGGCGAACCCGGCCAGATGGAGCCGGACCAGCAGCACGGCGAGCGCGTCCATGAGCCGGTGCATGGTGGCGGGCCGCATCGTCGTCTCGAACATCGACCGGTAGGGCATCGAGCCGTTCAGATGCCGGGTGATCAGCACCGGCTCCAGGGGCGCCTCGTCGTCCCGGGTGCGGCCGGTGACCACGGCGAGTGGGTCCACCGCGGGGATGTTGAGCCGGTGCAGAGAGCGCAGCAGCTCGTACTCCCGCACGGCGGGCCGCTCGGCCAGCTCCTTGACGGCCACCACCTCGTCGCCGGCGCGCGCGTACCGCACCACGTGCCGTGAGATGCCGCGCGGCAGCGGCACCAGGTGGCGCTCGGGCCAGTCCTCCAGGGGCAGATCCCAGGGCAGTTCGAGCAGCAGCGCGGGATGCTCCGGATTGGTGGCGCTGATGTGCAATGCCATTGCTCTTGGGCCCTCGCCTCGCGGTCGTCCGTCAGCTCGCAAGAGCATCTCCGCACTCGGACGCCCGGTTCGTCAACCGGCACGAGGTGTACCGCGGGCGACGAGTGGGGCCGATGCCGCACGGCACCGGCCCCACTCGTCATCACAGAAGGCCGATGCCTTGCCCGGCCGGCGTCACTGTCGCGCGCCCACCGGCTCCTCCTGCGGCACCTCCTCCTGCTCGCCGGTACCGAGCATCGCGCGGACCTCGAACTGCTCGTACACGTCGGCGGCCTCTTCTTCGCCATGGCTCATCACGGTGCCGAGCCAGCCCAGCAGGAACCCGGCCGGTACGGAGACGATGCCCGGGTTCTGGAGGGGGAAGAAGGCGAAGTCCGCGTCGGGATAGAACGAGGTGGGCGTCGAGGAGACGACGGGGGAGCAGATGACCAGCAGCACGGAGGTGGTGAGACCTCCGTACAGGCTCAGCAGGGCGCCGCGTGCGTTGAAGCGACGCCAGAACAGGCTGTAGACCATGGTCGGCAGGATGGCTGACGCGGCGATGGCGAAGGCCAGGAATCCCAGGCTGGCGGTGTTCGTGCCCCACGCCAGAAGCGCGAGGAGCATGCCGAGGACCCCGATGACGACGGCGGACAGCCGGGCCGCGTTCAGCTCCTCGGTCTGGCTCGCCTTGCCCTTGCGGATCACCTGCCCGTACAGGTCGTGTGCGAGCGAGGATGCCGCGGCGAGCATGAGCCCGGCCGCGACGGCCATCAGGGTGATGAACGCCAGACAGGAGATGAGTGCGGTGAGTACGGCGCCGCCGATGGAGTTGGCGAGCAGCAGTACCGCCGCGTCGCCCTTGGCGTCGACCTCCGCGATGGAGTCGCGGCCGACGATCGCCGTCGCACCCAGGCCGAGCACGCCCGCCGCCAGACACACGAAGCCGACCAGGCCCGTGGCCCACAGCACTGATCGGCGCAGAACACGGGTGGCGCGGGGAGCGAGCAGACGCATCGTCATGTGGGGGAGTGCCGCCAGGCCCAGCGCGATGGCGATCTGCAGACTGAAGAAGTCGAGCTTGCTGGTCGTGCTGCCTCCGTAGCGCAGCCCCGGCTCCAGGTACCGCTGCCCCATGCCGCTGCCGTCGGCTGCGGCGCCGAGAAGGCCGTCGATGTTCCAGCTGAAGCGGTGCAGCACGATGATGGCGGTCACCGCGACGCCGGCGATCAGCATGACGGCCTTGACGATCTGGAGGAAGGTCGCGCCGGGCATCCCGCCGAGCGCCACGTACAGCACGATCAGGGTGCCGATGAGTACGACGCACATGGTGCGGACGGTGGCGCTCGGCTCGCCGATGAACTGGGTCAACAGGGCGATGCTGCCGACGAGTTGGGCAACGATGTAGAGGACGCAGATGATCAGTGTGCAGGCGGCCAGGGCGATGCGTACCGAGCGCTGGCTACGGGGCAGCCGCAGGGCGAGTGTGTCGCCGAGGGTGAACTTGCCCGAGTTGCGCAGGGGTTCGGCGATCAGCAGCATCACCATCATCCAGGCGACGACGGTGCCGACGAGATAGAGCAGACCGTCGTATCCGGTCAGTGCGACCAGTCCGGTACTGCCCAGAAGGGTGACGGCGGACAGATAGTCGCCGCACATCGCCAGCCCGTTGCGCAGGGGCGACATGGTCCGGTCGCCCAGGTAGAAGTCGCTGATCTCGTCGCCCTGCGGAGCGGTGATGAGGGCCGAGAACATGCTGACGACCACGACCGACACGAACAGGACGAAGGTCAGCTTCAGACTGGTGCCGCCGACGACGCCCTCGGAGAGAGTCATCATGCGGCCGTCGGAGTAAGTCACCACGAACCGAACCGCCTCTGCTGGGGGCCACGGGCTTGCTGGACACGAGCCTGCTCGGCCTCGTCGCGGGCGATCTCCGCCCGCAGACGGTCGACGGCCGGGTCGATCCGCCGCTCCATGTGGACCGTGTACCGCCACGCGGTCAGGGCCATCACGGCGAACTGGCCGATGCCACCCGCCAGCCCCACCGTCACATGGCCGAACATTTCCTGGTTCAGCACTCCGGGTGCGAAGCCCGACAGCAGCACGAGCAGCAGGAAGCCGCCGACCGAGATCAGCAGCGCCACGATCCCGAACGAGCGGTGGGCTCCGCGTATGGAGCGGAAGTCGGGATGCGAGGCGACTCTGTTCTCCGCCGCCGGGGCGGGCGGCATCTGTCCGGGTGGGGAGCTGTATGGCCCGGGTGGGGAGCTGTGAGGCGAGTTGGAGTGTCTTGGCATACCGTGCCTTGTCTGAGGCCTTGTGTTCGCGGTCTGAACGCGGAAATTGCTCACTGAATATGCGGGAGACGACTTTTGAACAGGTATCACGTTTTCGGTTCACGCAGGTCGGGAATTCGCCCGAAATGCCACTGAAGCCTTGCTTCGACCATGCCGGGCGGCCCCGCTGGTGGGGTGGTCAGCGCGGCCGCATCGGATTGTGGCATTGCAGCGTTTCAACTATCAACCGCATCATTGCTATTGGCCGTCGGTGACTCAAATTCAACGCGCGTCACTTTCCCTGCCTCCGCCCCTTCGCCGCGCGTCGTTCACGGGCTCTTCCGCACAGGGGGCGAGACGTGTGTGGGACGTGATGTGCAGCACGCGTGTACCGCCGCCCGCGGAGCCGGTGACGCGGATCGTGCCTTGCCACGGCTTGATCGCCGATCAAGTGGGGCAAAATCCCTGGCCACGGCCCATTCCGCTCATTTGACACGTCGTCGCGCGCACAGATAAGAAGCAGCTCTCTGAGGCGGAGAGGTGGACTGTGTACGAGCCGAACGTGGTGGGCGACTGGCAGGAGTACGGCGAGGAGCATGCCGGCCTGCGTGTCCGCGTCCACGGCCTGGAGAAGGCGGAGCCGCCGCGGGGGCGTGACGACGCGGCCGAGGGCCTGACCTACGTCAGATTCCGGGTGACCGTCGAGAACCGCACGACGGCGTACTTCGGCATCCACCTCGAAGACGGCCAGCTCGACATCCGGGTCGGCACCGACGGCGAGAGCGCGTTCCTCGACTGGCGGAACTCGCAGTTCATCGAGGGTTTCGACGTCTATCCGCTGCGCCGGGTCACGGCCGTTCTGTACGCCGCGGCCGACGAGGCCTGCCTGGGCCAGGTGGACATCCAGGTCCAGCTGAAGGTCGACGACGAGTGGACCCACAGGTACCTCTGGTCCGGAGGCGTCGACCTGCGCGAGCCGGCCGTCGGTGTCGGCGCCCGCCCCGAGGGCGCCGGGGACAGCCTGGCCGCCCAGGTGACGAGCTTCCTCAAGAAGGAAACGGGGCAAGGGCCGACCGCTTGACGCCGGACGGCCCAGATTATCGGGCACTTGTGAGGATGGATCGTCCCGGACTTGTGAGGATCCAGAAAAGGGAATTTCCTCACTCTTGACAATTCATGTACGTCTTTGGCGATCGCGTCGTTCTTTTCCCGGATTTCCAGCAGATTCCTCACGAGCAGCGATTTGTCCGGACAGTTGCGTCATGCCGTATCAAGAACTTCGGCAGCTGCCGCCGCGACGATCTCCGCGACGGTCGCGAGCGCCGGAAAGTCGAGTTTCCACTGCTGCCAGAACAAGGGAATGTCGACCTTCCGGTCCGGCGCCAGATTGACGAGTCGACCCGCGTCCAGCAGGGGCGCGGCCTGAACCTCGGGCACCATGCCCCAGCCCATCCCGGCGGCGACGGCGTCGACGAAGCCCTCCGAGGTCGGCACCAAGTGGCGCAGCGAGCTCGCGCCGCCCCGGCCCCGCCGGAGCCCCCGTACGAACCCGTCCTGGATGTCGTCGCGCCGGTCGAAGCAGACCACGGGCGCGTCGGCGAGGGCGTCTCGCAGCGGCACGTCCGGCGGGTCGCCGAGCCAGCGCGCCGCGAAGCCGGGGCTCGCCGCCGGGACATAGCTCATACGGCCCAGACTGCGGACGCTGCACCCGGCCACCGGGTCCGGCGACGAGGTCACCGCCGCCATCACCAGCCCCTCGCGCAGCAGCGCGGCCGTGTGGTCCTGGTCCTCGCGGCGCAACTCGTAGCAGAGCCGCAGCTCCTCGGGCACGCGCGTGAGCGCCGGCAGGAACCAGGTCGCCAGCGAGTCGGAGTTCACGGCGATCGACAGACGCGTCGGTTCCTCCGAGCCGGTCATGCCGAGTTCGGTGTGGGCTTCCCGTTCCAGCCGGGCCAGTTGGCGTGCGAAGCGGACGACGACCTCGCCGGACTCGGTGGGCCGCACCGGCTTCGTACGGATCAACAGGACGCGTCCCGTGCGCTGTTCGAGCGCCTTGACGCGCTGGCTGACCGCCGACGGCGTCACATGCAGAGCAGTGGCGGCGGCGTCGAACGTGCCCTCGTCCACGACGGCCAGCAGGGTACGCACCTGGTCCAGGGGGAGCTCCGTCATCACGAACACTAATGATACGTAAGAATCTTTAGCTGTACTCCTGCTGCCCGGCTTCCTAACGTCGACGCCGTGACCAACGCCCTGACCGCCGCGGCCGCCGGATTCGGCACCGGCCTCTCGCTCATCGTCGCCATCGGCGCGCAGAACGCCTTCGTGCTGCGCCAGGGCGTCCGCCGGGAGGCGTTGCTCGCGGTGGTGGGCATCTGCGCCCTGTCCGACGCGGCCCTCATCACGCTGGGCGTCGCCGGAGTCGGCGCCGTGGTGGTGGCCTGGCCGTCGGCGCTCACCGTGGTCGCGCTGGCCGGCGGCGTCTTCCTGCTCGTCTACGGCTGCCTCGCGGCCCGGCGGGTCTTCCGCCCCTCGGCCCTGCGGGTGGAAGCCGGTTCGGCGGGCTCGCGGCGGCGGGCCGTACTCACCTGCCTGGCGATGACCTGGCTCAACCCGCACGTCTACCTCGACACCGTGTTCCTCCTCGGCTCCGTCGCGGCCGACCGAGGCCCGCTCCGCTGGACCTTCGGCCTCGGCGCCGCACTCGCCAGCCTGTGCTGGTTCGTCGCGCTGGGCTTCGGTGCCCGGCTGCTCAGCGGCTTCCTGGCCCGGCCGTCGGCATGGCGCGTACTGGACGGCCTGGTCGCCGTGACGATGATCGCCCTCGGCGCCACGCTGCTCGCCGGGGCGTGAGCCCGCGCGTCCCCGGACCCTGGCGGTCGCCGCGATGCACGACGGCCACCGCCAGCAGCCCGAGCGACTGGTGGGGACCGCCCGGCGCAGGCGGAATGGGTCTCACCTCCACTGTCCTTGAGTTCGCCTTCGCTTGCGGTTCCGGCGGTGTGTCCCTGCCGCGCCGGTGTCTGCGGTACCTAGTGCCCCGGTACCGTCGCGAGCCCGGTCGGACATGCGCCGGTCGTCCTGCGGCCGCCGTTTCGGCGGCGGGTCCTGCCGTCCCGGCTTCCGAAATACACCGCTAAATCGGCGCCCAGATAGCGCTCGGCGGCGTCAGCGGCTTCGCGGGCGCAGCGTTTCCCCATCAGCACGCACAGGGTGTAGCCCGTGCTCTCGAAGTTGTCCCGCGCCGCGCGGTCGGTGGGGGCGGCGAGCATCAGGCGTTCCCAGGCCCGGTACTGCTCCAGATGCCTGGCGACCTCGGCTTTGGCAGGCAGCAGCATCTCACTGGTCACCTTCCTCCTCGCGAGTGCGCACGGTTCACCTGGCCAATGTGTGAAGGCCGTGCACGGAGCGGCGCCGACCGGTCACAGCGGCCGAAGCCTTTACCCATGGTGCCTGCGGCGCCACAGAACGTCCTGTTGTCTCTTGAACGACAGGGTGCTCTTGCCTCTCGTGTTGCACGAACGGAGTAGCACTCTCACCCTGGAGTGACTCAGGAGCGATCAGCGCTCACGCTTCGTGCTCGGGACTCGGTCCGCGGGCGAGGGGGAGCGAGAGCTTCGCCGGTGAGGAGTCAACGACGATGAAGACCGTAGTGCCCTGCTACTACCACCTCGACGTGGAGGTCAGCCCGGAACGGGTTGCACAGGTCAGGCGCATTCTGGCCGCCCACCTCCGGTACTGGAACCTGGAGGACCTCGTCGAGTCCGTCTGTCACTGCGCCGAGGTGCTGCTGCACACGATCGACGAGCACGCCGCGGACAAGAACACCATCATCGAGATGTGGTGGACCGGCCAGCACCTCATCACCGCCATCGCGGACAACGACGCGGACCTGCACGCGAAGTACGCCCAACCGGGCTGCCTCGCCCACATCGTCGCCGTGAGCGACGGCTGGGGCTGCTGCGCCACAGGAACCGGCGGCAGGATCATCTGGTTCTCGCGCCGGGCCCGCGCCGTCGAGCGCGCTCCGCTGGTCCCGACCTCCCCCGCCCCCAGTCTGCGCGTGGCACGTCCGATGCCCCGCGAGGCACCGGTGCCCGCCCTGGCGGACTCCGCGCCCACGAACCTGCTCACGGCAGCGGCACCCGACGTCGGCTCCTGGAATCCGGCGGGCTCGCCGAGCGGAACCGTGGTGCGCACATCCATCCGAGCCTGAGTTCCACCGGTGCCGGGCGTGCCCGTTCTTCAGCGGGCGCGGGGCGCTCCGTACGCCCGCTCGATCCGCAGGCGCAGAACGAGGCGGCGGTCGCGGACCATGGCGGCGCGGTAGTCGTCCCAGTCGGGGTGCTCGCCCTGGACGTCGCGGTAGAGCCGGATGAGTTCCTCGACCGTCTCGTCGTGCGGATCCCGTGCGACGGGGGAGAGGTCGGCGACGCCCTCGACGACGGTGTAGGCCCAGCGGTCCTCGCTGGTCACGTGGTACGACACCCGTGGATCCCGGCGCATGTTGTGCGTCTTGGCGCGGCCGTCCGTGATCGAGACGCGCACGGTCCGCTCGTCGGGGTAGTACGCGTGGTTGACGTTCGACAGCTGAGGCCGTCCGTCGCGTTTGAGGGTGACCAGCACCCCGCCGTCGTACTCACTGAGCAGCTTGAGCAAGGCGTCCTGGCTCGTGTCGTGGGGCATGCGCTGTTCAACGCCCGGGAGCTGCCGAGGCATTCCGTTCTCGAGGTGGTCTCGCACTCGGCGGCGTGGCGTGGCGACCGGGATCGCCACGCCACGCGCTCCTTGCCGTTGAAACGGTTATCCTCAGCCGGAGCCGCCGAGTGCCGTGAGCACGG
This sequence comes from Streptomyces yerevanensis, assembly GCF_000716805.1. NCBI lineage: Bacteria > Bacillati > Actinomycetota > Actinomycetes > Kitasatosporales > Streptomycetaceae > Streptomyces > Streptomyces yerevanensis. Next base: position 175,301 of record NZ_JNWJ01000008.1, read on the forward strand.
CGTTGTACGCGGGCTTCTTGTTGTAGTTGCCGTCGAACAGCAGGGGAGTGCCGCTTGCGCGCCAGGAGTACTTGTCGGTGACGCCCCAGACGGTGATGCCGGTGCAACGCGACACGGCCAGGCAGGCCTTGACCACGTTGCTGTAGCTGTTGGCCTGGGCCGTGCCGGAGCCTTCGATGTCCAGCTCGGTGATCTGCACATCGACGCCGAGGTCGGCGAAGCGCTTGAGGTTCGCCTGGTAGTCGCCGGGCACCGGTGACGCGCTGTTGAAGTGCGACTGAAAGCCCACGCAGTCGATCGGGACGCCGCGTGCCTTGAAGTCCCTGACCATGTTGTAGACGGCATTGCTCTTCGCGTTGACGCCGTCCGTGTTGTAGTCGTTGTAGCAGAGCTTGGCCGCGGGATCGGCGGCCCGGGCGGTGCGGAACGCCTCCTCGATGAAGCCGTCGCCGAGCTTGTCCTGGAAGGGCGAACTGCGCCGGGCGCCGCTACTGCCATCCTGGAAGGCCTCGTTGACGACATCCCAGGAGTGGATCTTGCCCTTGTAGTGCTGCATGACCTTGGTGATGTGGTTGTTCATCGCCGATCTGAGGTCGGCGGCGCCGAGACCTCCGACCCAGCCGGGCAGCTGGGAGTGCCATACGAGAGTGTGCCCGCGGACCTTCATGCCCCTGCTCTGGGCGTGATTGACGATCTGGTCGGCGGGGCCGAAGGTGAACGTGTTGCGGGTCCTCTCGACGGCGTCCCACTTCATCTCGTTCTCGGGTGTCGCCGAGTTGAACTCGGTGTTGAGCGTCGAGGCGTACGCGGACTCGCCCAGGTGGTTCGCCGCGACCGCGGCACCGAAGTAGCGGCCCTTCTCCGCCGCCGCGGCGCCGAGCGTACTGGCCGCCTCGGCCGTCCCCGAGAGGGCGGTGACACCGGCCGCGGCGAGCAGACCGGCCATGCCGAGCACCAGTGCGCTGCGGGCACGGGAACGCCGGAGCGGAGGCGCCGGCTCGTGACTGATGGACGTACTCATGGCCATTTCGTCCCTTCTTGCTTCAGGTCTTCCTTCCGGTTGCACGTGCTGTGTGCTGTGCGTGCTGCGTGGGACGTACTGGTGTGACTGAAGTTGATCTGGACGTCCAGATCTCCGAAAGTTTCGGATGTGTTTCCGAATTGCTGCGGAGAATTTACGGCTGCCGTTTCATGGAGTCAACGGGTATCGCGAAGGTGGATTCCGGTTGGCTTCAAGTCGCCTGAGGCCTAATTCCGTCCAATTCCACAGAACAGTCGCCGTCACTCACGAATGTTTCGAAGACGGGCGGCGGATGCCGAGAGCACGTGTGACGTCCTGCCGCCCGGGGACGCCTCACCGGAACACGTTGTCGTCCTCCCAGGCGAAGGACTCGACGGCCGGGCTGCGTCTCGCGGCTCGCGATGTCGCGTACATCGCGTCGATCTCGGCCGCGAAGTGGTGCGTGATGGCGTCCCTGCGTAGCTTCATCGACGGTGTCATCAGCCCGGTGGCCGGGTCGATGGGCTCCGGGAGGATGCGGAACACGCGGATGGACTCGGCGCGGGACACCGTGCTGTTGGCCGCCGCGATCGCGCGCATGACCTCTTCCCGCAGGGCGTTCTGCTCCCGTACGTCCCGGCTCGACGCGCCCCCCAGGGGCAGGTTCGCGCGCCAGTGGGCGAGAAACTCCGGATCCAGGGTGATCAGGGCTCCCACGCAGGGGCGGTTGTCACCCACGACGACCGCTTGATGGATGAGAGGGTGGACGCGGAGACGTTCCTCGAGGGCCGCCGGAGCCACGCTCTTGCCGCTGCTCGTGATGATGATGTCCTTCTTGCGGCCGGTGATGGCCAGATACCCGTCGTTGTCGAGCCGCCCGATGTCCCCCGTGGCCAGCCAGCCGCCGCGGAGCGCCTCCCGAGTGCCGGGCACGTCATTGACGTAACCCTGGAAGACCGAGGGGCCGTTCACCAGGATCTCCCCGTCCTCGGCCACGCGGACCTCCATGCCCGGCACGGGGCGTCCGACGGTGCCGAACTTCTGCCGGCCGACGGGCTGCGCGGTGATCCCGCCACTCGTCTCCGTGAGCCCGTACCCGTCGTGGATGAAGATCCCGATTCCCGAGTAGAAGAGGGCGAGTTGCCGGTTCAGGGGCGAGCCGCCCGAACACGCGCCGCACACTCTTCCGCCCAGTGCGGCTCGCAGCTTCCGGTAGACGGTCCGTTCGTAGAAGGCGTGCTGGGCGCGCAGTTCGAGGTTGGGCCCGGCGCCCGTGCCCAGCTGCTGCCGCTCCACGGCACCGGCGAATCGCCGTGCGATGCGCGCCGCGCGGTCGAACAGCGCACCGTGGCCCGCTTGTTGGGCCTTGCGCAGGAAATTCTTGTAGATCTTCTCGAAGACGAACGGGACGGCGAAGATGAATGTGGGGCGAAACGACAGGAAGGCCTCGGACAGCGCCTCCTGGTGCATCTCGGACTCATGGCCCATCAGGAATCCGCCGCGTACACAGATCCCTTGGACCATGAGGCCGTACACATGGGAGAAGGGCAGGAAGGCGAGGACGGCCGGCTGCCGGCTGGGCGGCGCCGTCGTGTGCGCCCAGCCGGCCAGCAGGGAGTCGCAGGGGCTCGCCAGATTGCGATGGCTCACGGCACAGCCTCTGGGGTGCCCTGTCGTGCCGGACGTGTACACGATGGCCGCGGTCGAGTCGGGGAACACGATCCGGCGCATCGACTCGACGGCCGAGAACGGTACCGACCGGCCCAGTTCCACCAGCTGCGCGAGGGACCCGGCGTCCAACTGCCAGACGTGACGCAGCTGCGGCAGCGCGGCGCAAGCCGAGCCGACCGTCATGAGGCCCTGCTCGTCCTCGACGACCACACCGACACAGTTCGCGTCGCGCAGGATCCACGCGACCTGATCGTGCGAGGAGGTCGGGTAGATCGGGACGATCTCGGCTCCCACCGCCCACAGCGCGTAGCTGAGCACGGTCCACTCGTAGCGCGTACGGGCCATGATGGCCACGCGATGCCCCGGATACAGCCCGGACGCGATGAACCCCCTGGCCAGATCGATCACTTCGTCCCGCAACTCGACCGTGGTCACCGGCGACCAGGTCGGCGGGGAGGTCTCGGAACGGCGCGCGATCTGTGGAAGCAAGGGCGTGCGCTCCGCCGTGTCGAAGAGACTGTCGGCGAGTCCTCCCTGCATCAAGGGCAGAGCCGAGGACGGAACTTCGGACACATGCATGCGCCGCTCCAGCATTCTTCTCACAGCGCCCTCGGGGATGGAGGCTTGGGGCCGAGAGCGTTTGAAATCTAGTCCACGCCGACGACAGCCGTGTCCGGAACCGACAAGTGACTTGATCCCGATGGTCTTTCCAGGCCGGATGGGGCGTTCCGTACGAGGCGATGGCCGGGACGGCACGCGCGGGGATGAGCAGGCCCGTACGGGACGGACGTAGTCATGGGTATGCCGCTGTTCATGGCGATCAGGCACACCGAACCGGCCGCCACCGCGCCCGCTTCCGACGGTCTTGCCCCGGCGGCCGTCGGGAGCCTGCGCAGCCGCATCGAGGTGCTGCGGCGGCACCGGCGATGGCTGCTCCCGCTCGTCGTGGCCGTACTGCTGGGCCAGATGGCCGCCGCGATGATCACCACGGCCGTGCAGCAGACGCCGACCATCGACGAGCCCGTGTACGTGGGGACGGCCGAGGTCTACCTGGCCCAGCGCGACCTGCGCTTCAACCCCGAGCATCCTCCGCTGGGCAAGCTGATCATCGCGTCCGGCCTGGCGTTCACCGATGTGCACCTCGACCCCGGCTTCACCGGCGACCAGACGGCGCTCGGACGGCATGTGCTGTACGAATCGGGCAACGATCCGTGGCGCGTGATGCTGTTCGCGCGACTGCCGGTGATCGCGCTGACCCTGCTGTTCGGCCTGGTCGTCTTCGCGTTCGCGCGCGATCTCGTCGGTGCGGCGGGCGGGGTGGCGGCGCTCGCGCTGTACGCGTTCTCGCCCGACGTCATCGCGCACGGATCGCTGGCCACACTCGACGTACCCGCGGCCGGTTTCCTGCTGACCTCGGCGTGGCTGCTCCGGCGGGCCCGCGGGCAGCCGCTCCGCTACCTCCCGCTCGCCGGTCTGGCTCTCGGCGCGGCTCTGGCGACACGCATGAACACCCTGGCGGCGGCGCCCGTCCTGCTGCTCCTGGCCGCTGTGTCGTACTGGTCCGCCCGTCGCACACCCGGCCTCGACCGGCGCGGGACGCTGCGACTGATCGCGTACGGCTCCCTGGCGGCGGCCGGTGTGGCGCTCGTCGCCGTAGCCGTGGTGTGGGCCACCTACCTGGCCGTCGACCCCCGGCCGCCCTGGACGACGCCGAGGAACGTGCCGGACATCGGCGGTAAGCGCGGCCTCGTCACCGCCTGGCTGCCCGTGCCGGAGCCGTACCGGGACGGTATGCGCATCCAGTTCGGCATCGAGTACTCGACGAAGGGCGGCGGCTTCCTGTTCGGCCGGCGCTACTTCGGCTCGCTCTGGTACTACCTGCCGGCCGCGGTACTGGTGAAGACACCGCTGGGCATGCTCGCCCTGTGGGCGGCCGGTGCCGTGACCCTGCTGACGGTTCGTCGCCTGCGGCCCGCGGCGCCGTACCTGCTGCTGCTCCCGGCGGTGCTGCTGGCGGTGCTCCTGGACGGATCGCGCGGCTTCGGGGTCCGGTACGCCATCTTCATGCCGATGTTCCTGGCCGTCGCCGCGGCCGGCGTACTCATCCACCGCACACGGTGGGCGTATGGGATGACGGCGGCGCTGGTCGTGTTCGTCGCGGTGAGTTCGCTGCGGACCTTCCCGTACTACCTGCCGTACTCCAACGAGGCGTTCGGCGGGCCCTCGAAGACCCACCAGCACCTGCATGACTCGAACGTCGACTGGGGTCAGGATCTGGGACGGCTGGCCGAACATCTCCGGCAGCGCTACCCCGATGAGCGGGTCTGGCTCGGTTACAAGGGCAGCGGGATCCCGTCGTACTACGGCATCGACGCCCGCGATCCGCTCAGGGCGAAGCCGGAGGAGGTGCGCGGGCTGCTCGTCGTCTCGAATTCGGCGGTCGCCAAGGCCGAGCCCGGAGGACCGCTCGAGGCGCTGATCGAGTCCAGCAGGCCGATCGACGAGGTCGGCCACTCGATCACGATCTTCCGCCGGGACTGACAGCGTTGCGGGGGAGGGGGAACGGGTGGGGCGATCGCGGCTGCCCGGCGGTGGCGCGCTCCCGCTTCGCGCCTCCGCCGGGCAGGCTGCCGGTGTCAGGCCGCGGCGGGCGTGGCCTGGGAGAGCTGCTGGATGACCTCGGTCAGGCCGGCGACAACCTCGTTGTCATCGGAGGGGTGGGTCTCCGCGAAGCGGGTGACCGAGCCGGGGATGGAGAGCTTGACGTCCTCCAGGACCGTGGCGCCTGCGACGCCCGCGGACTTGCGGACGTCATCCTGCGCCCACACGCCGCCGTACTGGCCGAAGGCGGTGCCGACCGCGGCGACCGGCTTGCCGGAGATCGCGCCGGCGCCGTACGGGCGGGACAGCCAGTCGATCGCGTTCTTCAGCACGGCCGGCATGGTGCCGTTGTACTCCGGCGAGAACAGCAGGAAGGCGTCGACCTGACCGGCCACGGCACGCAGCCGGGCGGCGGCCTCGGGAACGCTGCCCTCGACGTCGATGTCCTCGTTGTAGAACGGCACGTCGGCCAGGCCCTCGAAGAGCGTGATCTCGACACCGGCGGGAGCGTGCTTGACGGCCGTCTCGGCGAGCTGACGGTTGTGCGAACCGGTGCGAAGGCTGCCGACGAGGGCGAGGATGCGTACAGACATGGGTGGTACTCCAGAAAGAGTGGGCCGGAACAAGCGGACCGTGGTCCGTTGAATGTTGTATCACCTAACCGGACCGCGGTCCAGTTCTGTCCGCGACTAACCGGACCGCGGTCCACTTCTATTCCCCGCGGCGCTACGCTGAAGCCATGACCGAGCCGCTCCCACTCTTTCCGACCGCGCAGGCACCACCCTCCGGGCAGGTGGATCTCACTCTCACCGTGACCGAGGAGCGGCCCCGGCTGCGAGCCGACGCCGCACGCAACCGCACACGCCTGCTGGAAGTGGCCGCCGAACTCGCCGCCGAGCGCGGGATCGGGAACGTGACCATGGAGGCCGTCGCCACCGCCGCCAAGGTCGGCAAGGGCACCGTCTTCCGGCGGTTCGGCGACCGCGCCGGGCTCATGCTCGCCCTCCTGGACCACCACGAGCAGCAGCTCCAGACCGCTTTCCTCACGGGGCCGCCCCCGCTCGGGCCGGACGCGCCCGCCGCCGAGCGCCTGCGCGCCTTCGGCCCGGCCGTCATCCGCCACGAACGCGCCCACCGCGACCTCTACCTGGCCGCCCACGGGGACCTGGCCCGCCATTACAACAGTCCGGCGAATCACCTCAGGCTCGGCCATCTCGCCCTGTTGCTACGGCAGTTGAAGGCGCCCGGCGACATCGAACTTGTGGCACACACACTGCTCGGCTATCTCGGCACCCTCCTCGCCGACCACCTGCTCACCCAGCGGGGGATGTCGGTGGAGCGACTGGAGGCCGGCTGGTACGACCTCGTCGAGCGGCTGGGAGCGGCCGCGTAGCGGACACCGTATAAATTCGGCCACGGGCGGCAACCTTTGTGCGACCGGTGGCGACAGAGGGGTGCGGGACCGACCCGAACTGCACACCCCTGAAGGACAGCAACGACGTGGGTAAGAGAGCAGCCCATCGCGGGCCGCGGCGAAATCAGTCGAACCGCCGGAGAAACGTGCTGATCAGCGCGCTGGCCGCGGTTCTGACCTGCGGCGCGATCGTCGGCGGGGTGCTCGTGTCGGCCTCCGGGTCCGGACCCGATGCCGGGACATACCAGCTGGTGAACGCCGGCGACGGTACGTGCCTGGCCGAGCCGTCGAGCGGCGCGCAGCTGGGCGGTGCGGCCTGTGACGGTGGAGCGGGGCGGGTCTGGCAGCTCACGGAGTCCGGCGAGGGGTTCAGGGTGAAGGCCGCGTCCGGCGGTCTGTGCGTCGACGTGCAGAGTGCGTCGACGTCGGGCGGCACGGCTGTGCAACAGCAGGCCTGCGGCGACGGCACCTCACAGGTCTGGAAGGCGAGCGAAGCCGGCGAGGCGTACCACCTCGTCAACGGCAAGAGCGGCAAGTGCCTGAACCTCAAGAGCGGCCTGGCCCAGCAGGACTCCTGTGACAAGGCGAGCAGCAAGAGCTGGAGCCTGCGGGCAGTGTCCGACCTGTCTCCGACGCCCACGACAACCCCGTCGTCCCCGTCGGCGTCTCCCTCGTCATCGGCGTCGCCCTCGGTATCCCCGTCCGCCTCCGTCTCGCCCTCGAAGTCGCCGGGCAAGCGCGCCGAACCCACCGCATCGGCGACCCGCCCGCGTACGCCTTCCCGGGACACCGCCCTCGGCGCGTGGCCGAACGCCCCGGCGGGCGAGCCGGTGTCCGCCACCATCGAGGTCTCCGGCAGTTACGACGGCGGTATGAAGCGCTACTCCGGTTCCGGCGCACTGGGCGGCGGCGGTCAGGACGAGGACCAGGACGCCCTGTTCGAGCTGGCCGACGGCGCCGTGCTGAAGAACGTCATCCTGGGTGCCCCGGCCGCCGACGGCATTCACTGCCTGGGCAGTTGCACCCTGCAGAACGTGTGGTGGGAGGACGTCGGAGAGGACGCCGCCACCTTCAAGGGAACATCGGCCTCGGCCAAATACACCATCGACGGCGGCGGCGCGAGGAACGCCGACGACAAGGTCTTCCAGCACAACGGCGCCGGCACCGTGACGATCAAGAACTTCCAGGTCGAGAACTTCGGCAAGCTCTACCGGTCCTGCGGCAACTGCGACACCCAGTACGAGCGCCATGTCGTGGTCAGCAACGTGAAGGCGACCGGCCCCGGCAAGTCGCTGGTCGGCGTCAACGCCAACTACGGCGACACCGCCGACCTCTCCGGCATCACCATCGTCGGCGGCGAGATGAACGTCTGCGAACGCTTCCAGGGCAACGACTCCGGCGACGAACCGACGAAACTCGGCAGCGGCGCGGACGGCACCCACTGCCGCTACAGCTCCGCCGGCATCAGGTACCGGTGAGAACCGCGTGGATGACGCGTCGCGCGATGCTCGCCATGACCGGATTCGTGTCCTGGTAGTAGCGCAGTTCGTCGAGCGCGATCGACAGCGCCCAGCCGCGGCCTCGCTCCCAGGCGGCGTCATCGCGTTCCAGAGCGGAGCGGAAGACGCCACGCGCTTCGGCCGGCAGCACATACCAGGCCGCGATCAGATCGACCGCCGGATCGCCCAGGCCCAGGCAGCCGAAGTCGATCACGGCGCTGAGCCGCCCGTCGGCGAGCAGGACGTTTCCCGGTTGCAGGTCCGCGTGGATCCAGACCGCCGGACCGGGCCACGCGGGGGCGCCCAGGGCCGCCTCCCATGCGGCGGTCGCAGCGCCGGGGTCGACGACTGAGCGCAGTTCCTCGATTGCGGCACGTGTCGTCGCGTCCCGTGCGGCCAAGGGCTCGCTGCGATACGAGGCAGGTCCGTCCGCGGGATCGATCCGGCGCAACGCGGCCACGAACTCGGCCAGATCCTTGGCGAGTCGGCCGGGTTCGGCGATACATCCGACGGCCGGAGTCTCGCCGTCGAGCCACTGGTAGACGGCCCACGGCCATGGAAAGCCGTCGTCGGGTATGCCCTTGACCAGCGGTACGGGAACGGCGACCGGAAGCGAGGGAGCGAGCCGGGGCAGCCACCGGTGCTCCTTCTCCACATCGCCCGCCGCCCCCTCGATACGGGGCAGCCGCACGGCCATGGCCCCGCCGAGCCGGAACATGGCGTTGGCCGTACCGGCGGACTCGATCCGCTCGACTGGAAGATCCGCCCACTGCGGAAACTGCGCCGCGATCAGTCGACGTACGTCAGACACGTCGAGGTCGATCTCGTCGGCATGCATCTTGCCGCCGCCCATGAGCACCTTCCTGAAGTAAGACTGTGGCCGACCGCCATACGAACGTTCCAGCACTTCACCCGTCAACCGATTTCCGTACGCTTGAGACATGGGCGGCGGCGTCGTGACGCTGTTCCTCTGCGGCGATGTGATGCTCGGGCGCGGCGTCGACCAGATCCTTCCGCATCCCGGTGACCCGACACTGCGCGAAGGCTACGTCCGCGACGCCCGCTCCTACGTCGAGTCGGCCGAGGCCGTGAACGGCCCGATCCCCGCGCCGGTCGAGCCCTCCTGGCCCTGGGGCGACGCGCTCCGGGTGCTGGAGGAGGCCGCCCCGGACGCCAGGATCGTGAACCTGGAGACGGCCGTCACCCGCAGCGACACCTTCGAGCCGGGCAAGGAGATCCACTACCGGATGCACCCGGCCAACATGCCCGCCCTGGCCGTGGCCCGGCCCGACGTCTGCGTCCTGGCCAACAACCATGTGCTGGACTTCGGCCACCCCGGTCTCGAGGAGACGCTCCATTCGCTGTACCGGGCGGGTCTGCGGGCGGTGGGAGCGGGGCGCAACGCCGACGAGGCGCATGCGCCCGCGACGGTGACGGTCAGCCGCACCGCACGTGTGCTGGTGTTCGCCCTCGGGCTGGAGTCCAGCGGCATCCCGCCGGGCTGGGCGGCCACCGAGTACGTGCCCGGTGTCGCCCATGTCGTCGAGCCGTCGGCCGCCGCTGCCGCCGAGACGGTCCGGCGAGTGCGGCAGGAGAAGCTGCCGGGTGACATCACGGTCGTCTCCGTGCACTGGGGCTCCAACTGGGGTTACCGCATCCCCCGGGAGCACATCCGCTTCGCGCGCGCTCTGGTGGACGGCGGCGTCGACGTCGTCCACGGGCACTCCTCGCACCATCCCCGCACCATCGAGGTGTACCGCGACCGGCTGATCCTCTACGGCTGCGGCGACTTCATCGACGACTACGAGGGCATCACGGGCTACGAGCGCTACCGCGACGACCTCCGGCTCGCCTACTTCGTCTCGGCGGAGGCGGACACCGGACGGCTGGCCGGCCTGCGCATGGTGCCGCTGCGGGTCCGGCGGATGCGGCTGGAGCCCGCGACCGACGAGGACCGGGACTGGCTGCGCACGACCCTCGACCGGATCAGCGACTCGGTCCACATCACCCTGGATCCCGACGGCGCGCTCGCACTCCTGCACCCGGCCGCCGCGCACGGCACCCCGGCGACGGAGCCCGGCCGATGAACCGCCGACTGCGGCTGACCCTCCTCGGCGTAGCCGATGTCCCGACGCTCAGCCGCCCCCGCCCTCGTCGTACGGGTCGCGCGGGGCCGGGACCGTTTTGGCCTCGGTGACGTCGATGAAGGGGATGACGCCGTCGTTGACCGGATCCCTGGTCTGTTTGCCGGTGTAGGTGCCGGTGACTTCGAGCCAGGTGTCGGGCTGCAGGACGGGAGGAGTCTTTCCCGCCAGGCCGACCTTGACGGGCTGGCCGTCGGCGGCGCAGCAGTTGAGCTCCATGCGGACGAGGTACGGCGTACCGCCCCGGTCCAGGGCGACAAAGCCGGTGATCTTGATCTGCCGGTCGTGGAGGTCGCGTCCCTGGTCGTAGGCCGCGCGGCCGGCGTAGTCGACGAGGCTCATCCGTACGGGGTCGCCCGCGGGAAGGTCTTCGAAGCCCCACGGTTTTTGGAGGGCTGTGCCGGTGCGCATGGCGCTGTAGGAGCCGAGCGCGGGCGGGGCGACCAGGATGAGCGCGAGGATGGGCAGGGCGAGGAGCCAGGCGACGCGCGGTTCGCGGTGGGCGTGACCGTGCCCGTCATGGTGCTCGATCCCGGACTGGTTTTCGGACTGGTCCTCTGCGGCCTTCCCTTTGGTCGCGTGCGGCCGTCGCAGCTCGTACCAGACAGTGGCGACGGCGGCGACGATCAGGACGACGCCGGCCACCAGCAGCAGCGGACGCAGACCGGCCTTGACGTACCGCAGGTAGAGATCGGTGAAGCTCGCGTGCAGCAGCGCCCCGCCGATGAGGAACAGCACCGCTGCCTGTGCCTGTCGGCTCACAGCAGCACCGCCCCGACCAGGACCGATATCAGGACACCCAGGGCGAAGGTCACGGGGGCGAACCGCAGCGCGAAGCCACGGCCGAACGTGCCGACCTGCATGGCGAACAGCTTCAGGTCGATCATCGGCCCGACCACGAGGAACGCCAGTCGCGCCGTGAGCGAGAACTGCGACAGGGACGCGGCCACGAACGCGTCGGCCTCCGAGCAGATCGACAACAGCACCGCGAGGACCGCCAGGGCGAGCACCGCGAGGACGGGGTTGTCGGCCGTGGCCTGCAGCCAGCTCGCCGGAACCACGGCCTTCAGGGTGGCCGCGGCCATCGCGCCGATGACGAGGAAACCGCCCGCGTGCATCACGTCATGCCGTACGGATCCCCAGAACGCCGCCCCCTTGCCCAGGCCCTCCGACTCAGGGCGGGCCGGCGGGCGCAGCCAGTCGCTGCGGCCGAGCCGCTGCCACAGCCAGCCCATCGCACAGGCCACCAGCAGACTCGCCACGAACCGCGCGAGGACCATCTCCGGCTTGCCGGGAAACGCGACGGCGGTGGCGGTCAGCACGATCGGGTTGATCGCCGGAGCGGACAGCAGGAACGTGAACGCCGCCGCGGGCGCGACGCCCCGGCGCACCAACGCTCCGGCCACCGGCACGGAAGCGCACTCACAGCCGGGCAGCACCGCCCCGCCCATCCCGGCGACTGGCACCGCCAGGGCGGGCCGTTTCGGCAGCGCGCGGGCGAAGAACGACGCCGGGACGAACACCGCGATGACCGCCGACAGCAGGACACCGAGGACGAGGAAGGGCAGGGCCTGCACCACCACCGCGACGAACACCGTCATCCAGCTCTGCATCACCGGCGTCGACACGGCCTCGCGGATCGGTCCCTGCAGCGCCACCACCACGAGCAGCAGCATGATCAGGACGAGCGACGAGTCGACCCGCGACCCCCGCGGCTCGTCCGCATCGCGCCGATCGCCCCGGGGCGGGGCCGCCTTGGTGATGGTCACAGGTGGGATACCTCCAGCGTGGAGGGGCTTCGCGGGCGGATTTCCCTCCACCTTCCATACGCCGATTCAGGCACGGTTGCTCAACTTGTGCGCCCCAACCTACGTGTGCGTTACGTCTCCCCAAGAGGCGACCGGTGTTATTGCCATCCAACCGAACACCTGTGGCTACACTCGCCCACCATGTTGTGCGAGGCCGCCCCCACCCGTCCGCGGAAGAAGACGTCCAGCCGCTCACCATGCGCGAAGAGAGGAAGAGAGGCCCAGGGCGTCGCGAAGGGAGGCGATCTCTCTTGAAGGCCCGGCACAAGCAGTCCCGCGACCCGCGCGGCCACTGGCTGTTACTCCTTCTCGTCCTCCCCGTGGTGGCCGCGGTCCTGTTCTTCCAGGGCTGGACCAGCCACGAGGTCGACGCCGCGAAGACCCGCTCCCCGTGCACGTCGCCCGCACCGGACGCCGTCGCCCGGGGCGGACCTGTGGTGGGCATCAACGGCAACAGGGTCCAGACCGCCTCGATGCCCGCCCGCACCGTCGCCCTCACCTTCGACGGCGGCCCCAACCCCGTCTGGACCCCGCGCTTCCTCGACCTGCTGCGGCAGCACCGGGCACGTGCCACCTTCTTCCTCTTCGGCACCGAGGCCGCCCGTTACCCCGAGCTGGTGCGGCGGATCCGCGCCGAGGGCCATGAGATCGGCTCGAACACGTACACCGGCGCCGTCCTCGGCGAGTCGTCACCCACTCGCTTCTCGGCCGAACTCGACCTGACCGAGAGCGCGTTGGGGAGCACCGCGGGCCAACACCCCAAACTGCTGCGGCTGCCGCGGACCACCACACCGGACACGCTGTGCGGCCGCGAGTGGCAGGCGGCACAACAGGCCGCCACACGGGGCTACGTACTGGTCGCCGCCGACGCGGAGTCCCGCAAGGCGAGGCTGGGCCTGGTCCGGCAGTTCAGCCAGACGTCGCTCGCCTTCGGGGAGACCAAGAAGCTCCTGAACAACCGGAATGTGGACCGCTTCACCACCGTGTCGGACGGGATGAGGCTTGACCCGTACGAGCCCGCGTCCACCGCCGAGCGCTGGCAGGGCACCTTCCTGGTCTGGGTGACCAAGCTCGGGGACGCCTTCTCGAGCGCCATGACCTGGGTACTCGGCATCGCGGGCACCCTCGGGCTGCTGCGTCTCGCACTGCTCGCCCACTTCGCCCGGACCCATGTCCGCCGGCTCGAGAACTCCCGCCCCGGCGCGGCCTGGATGCCGGAGGTGACCGAACCGGTGACGGTGCTCGTGCCCGCGTACAACGAAGAGGCCGGCATCGAGTCCACCGTCCTCTCCCTGCTGGGCTCCACTCACGAGCAGCTGCAGATCATCGTGATCGACGACGGCTCGACGGACCGCACGGCGGACATCGCCGAGGGGATCGGCGACCCGCGCGTGCAGGTGATCCGCAAGCTGAACGAGGGCAAGGCGGCCGCCCTCAACACCGGGCTCGCGCACGCCCAGTACGACATCGTGGTCATGGTCGACGCCGACACCGTCTTCGAACCGGACGCCATCCGCCGGCTCGTCCAGCCGCTGGCGCACCCTGCCGTCGGCGCTGTCAGCGGCAACGCCAAGGTCGGCAACCGGCGCCGCCTGCTGGCCAAGTGGCAGCACCTGGAGTACTGCTTCGGCTTCAACCTCGACCGCCGGATGTTCGAGGTCCTGGAGTGCATGACCACGGTCCCCGGTGCCATCGGCGCCTACCGCAGGGACGCGCTGGTGAGCGTCGGCGGGGTCAGCGAGGACACCCTCGCCGAGGACACCGACCTCACGATGGCGCTGTGGCGGGCGGGCTGGCGGGTGCTCTACGAGGAGTCCGCCGTCGCCTGGACCGAAGTGCCCACCTCGCTGGGCCAGTTGTGGCGGCAGCGCTACCGCTGGTGCTACGGCACGATCCAGGCCATGTGGAAGCACCGCGGTGCCGTCCTGGACCGGGGAGTGTCCGGGCGCTTCGGCCGGCGCGGACTCACCTACATCGCGCTGTTCCAGGTCGCCCTTCCGCTGCTCGCCCCGGTCATCGACGTGTTCGCCCTGTACGCGGTGCTGTTCCTCGACTCCTGGCTGGCGGGCGCCGTGTGGTTCAGCTTCCTGGGCGCCCAACTGCTCTGTGCCTACTACGCGTTGAAGCTCGACGGCGAGAAGATACGAGCCCTGTGGTCGATGCCGTTCCAGCTCTTCGTGTACCGGCAGCTGACGTACCTGGTCGTCATCCAGTCCATGGTCGCCCTGCTGTTCGGCAGCCGGCTCAAATGGCATCGCATGCGGCGTTCCGGCTCGGCCGCTGAACAGATCGGTGGCGCTGACTCGTATAAGAGCCTGACCACGAGGTGAGCGAGATGGCGTGAGGACTGGACAGGCCGATGAGCGAGTGGACCGACCGTCTGCCGGATGACGGCCGGGGTGGCTGGGACGGGAGCGGCCAGCCAGATCCGGTGAGGGGCGGTACGGAGCGGGTGCCGGACAGCAACCCGGCCCCGCCCCCGTGGCGCACCGCGCCCCTGCCCGGTATGCCGTCGTCCACCGCCGCGGGCCGCACGGCCGCCGCGCACCAGCCCCACGGGCACCGCGCCAGATCCCGCAGAGGCAGGGTTCCCGACAGCGGCGGCAGACGCCCCAGGCGCCGCCCCACCCGGCGTAAGCGGACCGTGCGGCTGGCGATCCTCGCGCTCGCCGTAATGCTCGTCTCTCCGTTCGGCGCGTACGTGTGGGCCGACACCGAGCTCACCAAGGAGGTCGACCTGGGCGCGCTCCCGGACCGCCCCGCGCGGGGCAAGGGGACCAACTATCTGATCGTGGGCTCGGACAGCCGCGAGGGTCTGTCCGAGCAGGCCAGGCAGGATCTGCGGGCCGGCTCGACCGAGGGCCGCCGCACCGACTCGATGATCCTGCTGCACACCGGCGCGAACGGCACCACGATGATGAGCCTGCCACGCGACTCGTGGGTGAACCTCCCGTCGTTCGTCCGCCCCGAGAACGGCCAGAACTACCGCGGGCCGAACAAGCTGAACGCGTCGTTCTCCCTGGGCGGTCCCGAGCTGCTCGTGCAGACCATCGAGCGCAACACGGGCCTGCACATCGACCACTACGCGGAGATCGGCTTCGCGGGCTTCGTCGGGATCGTGGACGCGGTCGGCGGCGTCGACATGTGCCTGGACCGCGCCATCAAGGACAAGGACTCGGGCGCGAACCTGCAGAAGGGCTGCCAGACCCTGAACGGCGCCGAGGCGCTGGCGTTCGTACGGCAGCGCAAGCAGGAGGCCGAGGGCGACCTGGGCCGCACGCGGAACCAGCAGAAGTTCCTGGCCGCGCTCGCCAAGAAGGCGGTCGACCGTCAGACGCTCCTCAACCCGAGCAGGGTCCTGCCGACCGCCGACGCGGGCCTCGACACGCTCATCGTGGACAAGGACACGAGCCTGCCGGATCTCGTGACCCTGTTCCAGGCGATGCGCAAGGTCACGGCAGGCAATGGGCGCCAGATCAACGTCCCCGTCTCCGACCCCGCCTTCAGAACGCCCCAGGGCGCCGCCGTGAAGTGGGACATGCGCCAGGCACGGCAGCTCTTCGCGCAGCTGAGGGAGGACCGGCCGGTGACCATCAAACAGCAGGAGCAGTGAGCCACGCGGTCCGCTACAGGAACGGCGTACCGGCATCCAGCCCCGACAGGACCCGGCGTATAGCCTGACTCGTCTGCCGCTCTTTATTTCCGCAGGTCAGATGCCATGTCTTCTCGGTGAACAAACTGTCCGGGGCGAATCCGCACCCTTGGACGCCATGCAGTGTGCTGTCGCTGGTCAGGGCGGTGAAACGTTGAGGAGGCTTCCGGTGCGGTGGGCGATCGGCCGACGTGCTGTTCTGCCCGCCAGTCGGCCCGGTTCGTGATCCTGCTCAGCGGTGGGCGTTCGGCCTGCGATGGGGTGGCTGGTCCGGTGCCGGGCGGGGTTTCACGGGTGGGGTCTCCCGGCTGCGTGGTTCGTCCGGGACGAGGGTGAGTGGCTCGCCGTAGTGGTCGATCGTCAGCGGGGGACCGGACAGCAACGTGTACGTGGCCGCTGTCGCGTGCACTTCCACCCGCAGGCAGCGGTCCAGCACCTGGAGGTTGAAGGCGATCCGGCGCAGCCTCTCCGGCAGCCGGGGCGTGAATTCGAGCGTGTCCGCGCTCCGGCGCATGCCGCCGAATCCGGCGACCAGGGCCGTCCACGTCCCGGCGAGGGAGGCGATGTGCAGCCCGTCGCGGGTGTTGTTCTCCAGGTCGTCCAGATCCATCAGCGCCGCCTCCATCAAGTAGTCGTAGGCGAGGCCGAGATGACCGGTGCGGGCCGCGATGACCGCCTGGACGCAGGCCGACAGGGACGAGTCGCGGACGGTGAACGGCTCGTAGTAGGCGAAGTTGCGGGCCTGGTGCTCCTCGTCGAAGCAGTCCGTGCATGTGTACATCGCGAGCACCAGGTCCGCCTGCTTGACCACCTGCTTGCGGTAGAGGTCGAAGTAGGGGAAGTGCAGCATCAGCGGGTACTGGTCGGGCCGGGTCGCCGCGAAGTTCCAGTGCTGATGGCGGGTGAAGCCGGTGTGCTGTTCGTGCACACCGAGATCGGCGTTGTACGGGATGTGCACGGCCTCGGCGGCGTCCCGCCAGGCGGCGCTCTCCTCCTCGTCGACACCGAGCGCGGCGGCCTGCTCGGGGTGGTGCTCGATGATGTCGGCGGCCGCCAGCAGGTTCCTCCGGGCCATGAGGTTGGTGTACGTGTTGTCGTCGGTGATCGCGCTGTACTCGTCGGGGCCGGTCACGCCGTCGATGTGGAACGCTCCGTGCGCGTCGTGGTGGCCCAGCGACCTCCACAGCCTGGCCGTCTCGACGAGCAGTTCGACCGCGCTGTCGCGGGCGAACTGCTCGTCGCCGGTCATGGAGAGGTAGCGCACCACGGCATCGGCGATGTCGGCGTTGACGTGGAAGGCGGCGGTGCCGGCGGGCCAGTAAGCGGAGCCCTCCGAGCCGTCGATCGTGCGCCAGGGGAACGCCGCGCCCTGAAGGCCCAGTTGGGCCGCCCGTTCCCGCGCGGCGGGCAGCGTCGAGTGGCGCCAGCGCAGTGCCTCGGCCACGGCGCCCGGCGCGGTGTACGTCAGCAGGGGGAGAACGAACGTCTCCGTGTCCCAGAAGGCATGACCGTCGTATCCGGAGCCGGTCAGCCCCTTCGCCGGAATCGCACGCCGTTCCGCCCGCGCGCCGGCCTGCAGGACGTGGAAGAGCGCGAAGCGGACAGCTTGCTGGACTTCTTCGTCGCCGTCGACTTCGACGTCCGAGTGAGCCCAGAAGGCATCCAGGTAGGCCCGTTGATCGTCCACGAGTCCCGGCCAGCCGGTGTCGGTGGCCGCCGCCAGCGCCGCGTCCACCTGGTCGCTGACGGCAGGCAGGGATCGCATACTCGACCAGCCGTAGGCCACGAACTTCTCCAGGCGCAGCCGCTGCCCAGGGGCGAGAGCGGAGGTGACGGTGAGCCGGGCCATGTCGTCGCCGGACTCGCTGCTCGTCCGGGTCCGGTCGGGTCCGCCGACCGTGTGGTCGGCGGCGACGGCGACTCGCAGCCCGCTGCGCCGGGTCCGGTGTACGAGTCGCAGACGCCTGCCTGCCGCGAGGTGGTCCTCCGGCGCGAGCGGCGACTCGAGCACCGCCGCGGCGCGGGGGTCCTTCGCCGAGGTCGGCAGCTGCTCGTTGGCGACGAGTTCCGACTGGACCACGACGCGGACCGGGCTGTCGACGGCCTCGACCTCGAAGGCGATGGCGGCCATCGCCCGCTGGGTGAACGACACCAGCCGGGTGGAGCGCACCCGTACGGTGCGGCCGGCCGGGGAGGTCCATTCGCAGGTGCGCCGCAGTACACCCGCGCGCAGGTCCAGCACCCGCTCGTGGGACAGCAGCCGCCCGTAGCGCAGGTCGAAGGGCTCGTCGTCCACCAGCAGGCGGATGACCTTGCCGTTGGTCACGTTGATGACGGTCTGCCCCGACTCCGGATAGCCGTAGCCGGCCTCCGCATAAGGCAGCGGGTGGGTCTCGTGGACGCCGTTGAGATAGGAGCCGGGCAGTCCGTGCGGTTCGCCTTCGTCGAGGTTGCCGCGCCAGCCGACATGGCCGTTGGACAGCGCGAACACCGACTCGCTCTGCGGCAGTACGTCGAGATTCAGGACCTTCTCACGCAGGCACCAGGGCTCGACTCCATAGGACGCGTGCGTGATCATGCCTCGCCCCCCAGTTCCGAGAGGTCCTGGACGACCCGGTCCGCGCCGCGGGCGCGCAGGGCGTCGGCCTGACCGACTCGGTCCACACCGACGACGTAGCCGAAGTGACCGGAGCGCCCCGCGTCCATGCCGGCCAGCGCGTCCTCGAAGACCGCGGCCTGCGCCGGCTCGACGCCGAGGTCGCTCGCCGCGGCCAGGAACGTATCGGGCCGTGGTTTGCCCGGCAGGTGCCGCTCAGCGGCGACGACGCCGTCGATCCGTACGTCGAAGAGGGATTCCGCGCCGACCGCACGCAGCACGTCGCGGCAGTTGGCGCTGGAGGAGACCACGGCGGTGCGCCGGCCGTGGGCCCGTACGGCGTCGATGTAGCGCAAGGTGCCCTCGTACGCCTCGACACCACCGGTACGGATCTTCTCCAGCAGGAGGTCGTTCTTGCGGTTGCCCAGCCCGTGGACCGTCGGCCGGTCCGGGGGGTCGTCGGATCGGCCTTCCGGCAGTTCGATGCCTCGGGAGGCGAGGAAGGAACGTACGCCGTCGGCTCGCGGCTTGCCGTCCACGTACTCGTCGTATTCCCCGACCGGATCGAACGGACGGAAACCCTCGCCGTCCCGCCGCCGCAGGAACTCGTCGAAGGCCTCCTTCCAGGCAGCCGCATGGACGACGGCCGTCTTGGTGATGACCCCGTCCAGGTCGAACAGGCAGGCCTGGATATCGTCCGGCAGACCGAGCTTTGTCATACAGGAAACCTTCCCGGTGAGGCGCCGACCACAAGGTGACGCACAGAGGGTCGTTTTTGATCGCAGGTCAGTCATCTGCGCGCCGCAGCGGCCCCCACGCGCTGTCCTGTCGGGCGACCTCGGCGCGAGCCTCCTCGATCACCTTCGGGTCGATCCACCCCATCGGCTCGACGTCCTGAACCAGCGGCTCGTTGTCGGGCCCGCGGCCCTTCTCGCGCCCGAGCAGCACCCAGGGGCGCACTCCGGGGCCCTTCTCACGCGGAAGATGCGAGTAGTCGTGCAGACGGCGTGCCACCCACAGCTCGACGGGCCGGTCGTCCCACCACGGTTCGACGTCGAGAGGATTGGCGGACAGCCCCGGCATGTCCGTGCCCGTCAGATCGTCCCTGCTCTTCGCATCGCCGAGGTCCGTCTCGGGGCCGCGGGACCAGCGCACGTACAGGCCCTGGTGCCGTTCGACCAGACGGGCGATGTCCTGCAGTGTGTGCAGTACCGGCAGATCGCCCGAGGTGTTCATGCGGGTGGTCACTCCTTGCGGTCGGCTCCTCCGGCGGCCGGCCCATCGCTCCGAGGGCGTGTCGCGTGTCCTCCTCACTGCGCTCCGCTCCGTACGTCCAGCGGACGAGGTACCCGTGATCGGTGGGTGGAATCCGACCGGGGCGGAACCTGCTGACCGCGGCGTCGAAAGCCGCATTACGCCACGCTTGGCGGGGAGCCGCTCCCGGCCGGAAGCGGCCTGCATGACCGGCGTCAGGCCGGGGCAGCAGTGAACACGGACCTTGCCGCATGCGTGGCTGGGGCACATCTGGTCGCAGGCATCGGGACGGGTGGGAATCGTCGGTCGGTGAGCTGATCGAGGAGGGCAAGCCGCGGCTGCGCGGCTGGCTGCACGCCGGAATGGCACCTCTGGTGCTCGCCGCGGGCATCGTCCTGGTCGCCCTGGCGCCCGCGGGGGAGGCACGGGCCGCTGCCGCGGTCTACGCCGGCGGTGACGGAGCCAACCTCCGCAGAGCCCGGCGCAAGGTTGCGAAGATCCACGCCCGGATCGCCGACCGGCGCTGTGACCACCTGCACAAGCTGACCACTCGTCTCGTTCGTGAAAACCAAACGCTCGTGATCGAGGACCTGACCGTGCGCAACATGGTCAGGAACCGGAGCCTGGCCCGCGCCATTTCGGATGCCGCGTGGGCCGAGTTCCGCAGCCTGCTGGAGTACAGGGCCACCTGGTACGGGCGGGAAGTGATCGCCGTAGACCGGTTCTTCCCCTCCTCCAGGCTGTGCTCCGCCTGCGGCACCTTGCAGGAGAACATGCCGCTCAGCGTCCGTACGTGGACGTGCGACAGCTGTGGGACGGCCCATGACCGGGACGTGAACGCGGCGAAGAACCTTCTGGCCGCCGGGCTGGCGGCGTCTGTCTGTGGAGCCGGTGTAAGACCTCAACGGAGAATTCCGGGCGGGCAGTCGGCGACGAAGCAGAAAACCCCACGGCGCGAGCCGTGGGAATCCCCTCGTTCACAAGGGGAAGGAAGTCAACCGGTAGATCCCGGCCTCCGTCAGCGCCCCGACGACCTCACTCGTCACCCGCCTCTCCTGCTCGGTGCGCAGAGCCTGCTCGCGGATGAGGGGGCGTAACGCCCGTACGCGTTCGACGAGTTCGGCATCGCTGCGAGGTGCGGTGGGACGAGGGCTTAAGGACACAGCCATGGAAGACGACCTCCCGGCACGACGAATTCTCACCGTGACCCGGCGCGCCCGCTACTGTCAACGCCCCTTCCCGCAACGAGTGTTGGGGGGGTAGGCGAACCGTTACGCCAGCTCCTGGGCGCGGGCGATGAGCAGGGCCACGTCGTCGTGGTTGTCGGGGTGGTGCAGGGTGCGCAGGAGGAGGTCGCAGACCTCTTCCAGGGGGCGGGCGGGGTCGTCGAGGAGGCTCAGCAGCGTGTCGAGGCGTTTGTCGAGGGAATCTCGGCGCGTCTCGACGAGACCGTCGGTGTAGAACACGAGCTGGTCGCCGGGCTCGAGGTCGACGACGGTGGTCGAGAACGGGACGCCGCCCACGCCCAGCGGTACCCCGGTGGGCAGTTCGAGCAGCTTCGGGGGGTGGTCGCGTCGGACGAGGGCGGGCGGCAGGTGTCCGGCGTTGGCGAAACTGCACTGCCGCTCATGGGGGTCGTGGACGGCGTACACACAGGTGGCGATGTAGTGGTCCAGACCCGCGGTGATCTTGTCGAGATGCTCGAGGAGCCGGGCGGGATCGAGGTCCAGTGAGGCCAGAGTGCTCGTCGCCGTACGCAGCCGGCCCATGGTCGCGGCGGCGTTGATACCGCTGCCCATCACGTCACCCACGACGAGAGCGGTCTTGCCGCCGTCCAGGGGGATCACGTCGAACCAGTCGCCGCCGACCTCACCCGCGGCGCCCGCGGGCTGGTAACGGGAGGCGACCTCGAGCCCGGTCGTCTTGGGCGGATGGCTGGGCAGCAGGCTGCGCTGGAGGGTGACGGCGGTGTTGCGGGCGTTCTGGTACCAGCGGGCGTTGTCTATCTGCACCGCCGCACGGGCGGCCAGCTCCCGGGCGAGCAGCAGGTCGTCCTCGCTGAACGGCAGCGGATTGCGGGTCCGTTTGAGATCCAGGGCGCCGAGCACCTCACCGCGTGCGATCAGCGGGACCGCCAGATACGAGTGGACGCCCGCCCGCGCCAGGAGCGCGGCCGATTCCGGATCGCGGGCGATGCGGGCCAGGTCGGTGTCCTTCACCCGCGGCACCATGACCGGGCGGCCCGTCCGTACGCACTGGGTGACGAGCCGGTCCGAGTCGTAGCGGGTGAGCTGCCCGGCAGGGTCGGCCGCCTCGAGAGCTTCGCCGGCATGGTCCGCCTTGACGGCCAGCGCGCGGATCACCGCCGGCTGAGCGGGCCCGAGGTTGCTGGGGCGGCCCTCCATCACCGCGTCGAGCACGTCCACGGCCGCTATGTCGGCGAGTTCGGGCACGGCGACATCGGCCAACTCGCGGGCGGTGCGGTCTAGTTCCAGCGTGGTGCCGATACGGGTGGAGGCGTCGGCGATGACGGTCAGGCGCCGTCGCGCGGCCTCTCGCTCGATACCCGCCCGGTGCCGCTCGGTGACGTCCACGACCGACGTGGCCACGCCCAGCACCGTGCCGAGGGCGTCCTCCAGCCGGTAGAACGAGATGGACCAGGCGTGGTCCTCGTCCGGATCGGCCGGGGTGCGGCCGACGGTGTGCTGCTCGATGAGCGGGACGCCGGTTTCCAGCACCTGGCGCGCCGCGGCCTGAAGGGCGTCGGCATCGACGGACGGCAGGACCTCGGGGACCGTCCGGCCGATGTGCTCCTTCGCGGATACGCCGTTGATGCGCTCCAGTGCCGGGTTGACCGACACGTACCGCAGATCGGTGTCCAGGACGGCCAGGCCGATCGGCGACTGCGAGACGATCCGCGCGGACAGCGCCATGTCCCGCTCCAGTCGGCGCACGGTCGACTGGTCGGCGGCGAGACCGAGGGCGTAGACGGAACCGCGGTCGTCCAGCAGCCGCATGTTCCGGAACTCCACGAGGCGCGTGGTGCCGTCCTTGCGCCGCACGGGGAACGCTCCGGCCCAGCTCTCACCGGTGAGCATGACGTCGGTGAACAGCTTGATGACCAGCTCGGCGTGCTGCTCGCTGACCATCAGCCGGGCCGCGTACTCGCCGAGCGCCTCCTGCGCCGTGTAGCCGAACAGCTTCTCGGCCTGCGGGCTCCACAGCACGACGCGCCCCTTGGTGTCCAGCACCACCGAGGCCACGCCGAGCACATCGAGCAGCCCGCTCGGCTGCACCGGGCCGCGAACGGGCTCGTCACCCTCGGTCACGGGAAATCCGGCTGCGCTCATCCCTCGCACCGCCTTCGATCCACGCGGCACACTGTTCCACGCGCCGACTTCCCCTGTCTTGTCGCGGTCACCCTGCCCTCCGGTGTCACCTTCGTCTTTCTCCACCATCCCTCAACACGGCACCGGCTGTCCGGCGAAGACGCCGGGAGGACAGGGGGAGATCACGGCAGGGCCGACGACGCCTCGTAGCAGATCACCGCATACGTCACGATCCGGCGCCGCGGGGGAGTTCGGCTTCGGCAGCATCGAGATCCGGCCACGCGGAGTTTCACTTCTGGAGCGACAGGACCTTCTCGCGGCCTCGGGCTCTGCCGCGTCCCGACGCCGTACCGGACACGGCGAGAACGGACAGCAGGACCAGTGCGCAGGCCGGGCCGAGTACGGTCCAGGGCGCCAGTTCCACGTACGGCTGGTTCTCCGACAGAAGGCGGCCCCACTCCGGCGTGGGCGGCTGCTCGCCCAGACCGAGGAAGCCGAGCGAGGCCAGTACGAGGACCGTGGTGGGCAGCCGCAGCAGGGCGTTGCGCAGGACGGAGGGCAGGACCGCGGGTAGCAGGTGGCGGCGCAGCAGGTACCGGCGGTCGGCGCCGAACGAGATCGCCGCGAGCATGTGACCGCTCGCCCGTTCCTGTTCGAGCAGCGCGGCGGTCTGGGCGGCGTAGGGGCTCCAGCCGACCAGGCACACGGCGAGCGCGGCACCCCACACCGACGGCCCGGTCACCGCGGTCGTCAGCAGTCCGGCGAGGACGGCCGGCAGCGTCGACACCACTTCCGTCAGGCCCGCGCCCACCCGTGCCGCCATGCCGAGCAGCAGCCCGAGGGCGGTGCTGACCGCCGTCACCGCGAAAGCCACACCCGCCGTACGCAGCGCCCCGTGCCCCAGCCGGGCCAGCAGATCACGACCGAGCGAGTCCGTGCCCAGCGGGTGCGCGGCCGAGGGCGGCAGCAGTCGGGCCGCCGTGTCCACGTGCAGGGGATCACGCAGCAGCCCGGCCACGACCAGGGTGAGCAGGGCGACGGCACAGAAGCCGGCGACCCAGCGCGTGGAGCGTCGCCGCGGGAGAGCCGGCGCGTGCAGGGTGGGCAGCGCGCCGTCCCGTAGGGCGGGGCCGAGGAGAGCGCGGCGCAACGCCTGGATCAGCAGACCCGCGACGACGCCGAGCAGGACGAGGACCAGCGTCGCGGTCTGCAGCGGCGGGAGGTCCTGGGCCGTGGCGGCGTCCAGGGCGAGCCGGCCGAGTCCGGGAATGTTGAAGATCTTCTCCACCGCGACCGCGCCGCCCACCAGGGCCACGACGGTCGGCAGGAGCTGCGGGAGCACACCGGCCAGCGTGCGCCGCAGCGCGTGCCGGGCGATATGGCCGGACCGGAAACCGTACGCGTGCCAGGTCCGCGCCCAGGGCTCGTTGAAGGCGGCGGGCAGCGACTGGTCGAGGAGACCGCCGATCATCGCCCCGGACGGCACGCCGAGGGCGAGCGCGGGCAGCACCATCGACCGCGGTCCCTCCCAGCCCTGGGACGGGAACCAGCCGAGCCACACCCCGCACACGGTGGCGAGCAGCGAGGCGAGCAGGAACTTGGGCAGCGCGGCGAGGACGGCGGCCCCGGTGCCCGCCCGCCCCTGCCGCAGCCGTCGCCGGGATCCGAGGTGCAGGGTGCGCGCGCAGAGCAGCGCGGCCACCGCGATCGTCACCACGAGGGCGCCGAGCATCAGCGTGACGGAGACCGCGAAGGCGGTGCTCACCTGGGGCAGGACCGGTTCGCCCGACACCCAGGAGGTGCCTGCGTCGCCGCGCGGCAGCCCGCCGAGCCAGTGCGCGAGATGCGTGAACGGCCCCTCGTCCAGGCCCAGTTGCTCCCGTATGGCGGCCAGTTGTGCGGGGGTCGGGTCCTGGTCGGCGGAGCGGGCCCGCAGAACCGTCAGCGCGGGGTCGTTCCCGGACAGCCAGGGCAGCAGGGCGACGGCCGTCAGCAGCGCGGTGCCGGCGACGACACGGCCGGCCCCCGCGCGCCACCGGGCCGGGCGTGCATCGGCGCCGACCGGCGTGACGCTCATCCGCCGCTACTTCACACGCGTGTCGACGTCGACCAGGGAGCGCTCGCGGGGGTCGAGGAGCACGCCCTCGACGTCGGTGGCGATGCCCTGTACGACCTTCTCGTGGACCAGCGGCACGACGGCGTCGGTGCGCAGGATCTCCGCCTCGGCCCGCATGATCTTCTGCTGCCGCCGTTCCGTGTCGTCTTCCCCGGCGGCGGACTTGATGGCCTGGTCGACCTTCGAGTCCTTCAGGCCCGCGATGTTGTAGACGCCGTCGCCGGTGTAGTCGCTCGCGAGGTACGCGACCGCGTCGCCGGTGTCCAGCAGCGTCACCCGGGAGAAGACGAGCGCGTCGTACTCGCCCTTGAGGAGGTCGGCCTCCATCTGCGTGTACTCGCGTACGTCCTGCTTCACGGTGAACCCGGCCTTCTCCAGCTGCTGTTGGAGCACGGTCGCGGCTTCGGGGAGTTCGGCGCGGTTGGTGTAGGTGGCCAGGCGCAGCGTCCTGCCCTTGGTCTTCGACTCGACCTGGGCGGTGGTCGCGGCCTCGGCGCGGCCGGTCACCTCGACGCGGTCGTCGGCAGCCCAGGAGACTGCGGGCCCGAACAGGCCCTGCGCGGGGTCGGCGTACCCGCCGAAGACCGAGTCGACGAGGGCGCCGCCGTCCACGGCCTCGCGGGCCGCCGCCCGCAGCGCCGCGTCGGTGAAGAGGCCGCTTCCGGTGTTGAGAACCAGGCTGTCGGTCCGCACGGAGGGCACTTCGTGACGGGTGTCCTTGTCCAGGAGCTTCGCCTGGGCGGTGGGGATCCACTCGGCGATGTCGACGTCGCCGCCGCGCAGGGCGCCCGCGCGAGCGGTGCCGTCGGCGATCCAGGTCACGTCGACGCCGGGCGCTTTGGCCTTGCCGCCCCAGTAGCCGTCGAAGCGGTCGAGCGCGGCCTTGGACTTCCCGGTGAGCTTCGTGATCTCGAAGGGGCCGGTTCCGGTGCCGACCGGGCTGACGGTGCCGTCCTTCGCGTACGCCTTCGGGGCGAGGATGCCCAGCGCGGGGCTGGCGAGCCGCAGCGGGAGCACCGGGTCGGCGACCTTGGTGGTGATCGTGACGGTGTCGGCGTCCTCGGCCTTCGCGGTGAGGGTCACGTCGCTGAGTACACGAGGCTTGGGCTCGGCCTTGCCTGCCTGGTCGAGCGCGCCCACGACGGTCTCGGCGGTGACCTCGGTGCCGTCCTGGAACGTGGCCTTGCGCAGCTCGAAGGCCCAGGTGGTGGCGTTCTTCTGCGTCCAGGACTTCGCCAGCGCGGGCGCGGCGGCTCCATCCTTGCCCAGCGCGATGAGGCCTTCGGCCACGGAGAGCTTGCTCAGTACGGTGGCGTCATTGCTGTACGGGGACAGGGCTTGCACCGGCGGCACCGCGAGGGCGACCCTCAGACGGCCGCCCGATGCCCCCTCACCATTGGTGGCCGAGCCGCTGTCCGACACGAAACAGCCGGTCAGCAACGGGGTGAGAGCAAGCGCCGCGAAGAGGCCGCGGGAGGGGGTGCGCATGGTGGGTCCTGTCGTGCGAGGGGTCGGTCACGCCCCTGCACGCGGGATGCGGCGCCGAGGGCCGCGTCAGCATATAAGGCAAGCCTTACCAACTTTTCCATCGGGTGGGTGAATTCTCAACCAATGAGATGGTGGCCCTCGCCCTCGGAGACGAAGCGCACCTCGACCCCGGGTGACGATGTGGGCGAGGCAACGCCTGATTCGTGGCCTGGGCCATTTCCCTCGGGGGAGCGGCGGGCTAGCGTTCTGGTCCCACCCCCCAGCGATTTCGGACGGCCCGTGCACGCAGATCTCTCCCCGGTCATCGCGGCGACCGCTCAGTGGCTGACGTGTTCATATCCGTCGGGCGGCGGTGCGCTGGACTCCGCGCTCTGTGAGGTGCAGGCCCGGCAGGCCGTGACCGTCGCGGCGTGGCTGCGCTATCCGACGCCGATGGACGCCGCGCTCGTCGGCGTGGCGGGCCCCGGAGGCTCCGCCCGGCTCGACTGGATCACGGGAGCGGAAGGGGCCGCGGCCGACGACGCGGACGGGTACGCGTGGCGGACCTGGGTGGACGAGATCGTGGCCAGCTGGGCGGCATGCCTGCTCACCGACCCGGTGCTGGCCGAGCAGGCGGTGTCCGCACTCGCCGACTCCAGCCACATGGCCGGAGCGCGGGCCGAGTTCCGGCGCCTGGTGGCTCCCGACGACCGCGACCGGCGGGCGGCGGCGCTGCTGCGCCACCCGGACTTCCTCGCACCGATAGCCGAACTGCACCACGCGGACCTCCTCGACCGTCTGAAGCCGGGGCGGGCGCTGAGCGCCTGAAGCAGGGGCAGAGACGACGACTGTCCGAAGGCAGGCATAGTCCCGTGGTCGTCTGGGGACCCGGTGACGCATGTCGTCAAGCACCAAGCGATACGAGGCCGCGGCCCCCGGATCGTGGGCGGAGACGGCGGGCGCCCCTCCGGCTGCCGGGTGGCCGCGCCCAGGACCGCGTTCAGCTCTGCGACACCGCCGTGGCAGCCCCTCCGACCGGGCACCGGGAGTCGGCCTTCGCTCTCCATGAGTCACCCGAATGCCGTACATCACCGAGCCCTCGGCGCCCCCGCGGCAGACGCTGATCGAGAGTTCGACGGCCTTCGGCCACGTCAGGAGCCCAGAGGCGAAGGACGAGGGGCCGGTACGCCGTCGCCGCGTACAGAGGAGATCGACATGAGCACCGCTCTCGCACGGAACTGGGACCATGCCGTCGTCACCGGCGGCGCGGGCTTCGTCGGTTCGCACCTGTGCACCGCTCTGCTGGACTCCGGCACGGCGGTCACCTGTGTGGACGACTTCAGCACCGGCCGGCCCGAGAACGTGGCCGCGCTGCTGGACCGTCCCGGATTCACCCTTGTGCGAGCCAATGTCTCCGAGGGACTCACCGTCGAGCGGCCGCCCGATCTCGTACTGCACTTCGCCTCTCCGGCGTCCCCAGCCGACTACCTCCGGCTGCCCCTGCACACCATGGACACCGGCAGCCTCGGCACCCGCAACGCCCTGGAACTCGCCCACGACTGCGGCGCACGCTTCCTTCTCGCCTCCACCTCCGAGATCTACGGCGACCCGCAGCAGAACCCCCAGAATGAGCGCTACTGGGGCAATGTGAACCCGGTCGGACCCCGCAGCGTGTACGACGAGGCCAAACGGTTCGGTGAGGCGCTGACCACCGCGCACGCCGAAACCCACGGCACCGACACCGGTATCGTGCGGCTGTTCAACACGTACGGCCCGAGGATGCGCGGTCACGACGGCCGCGCCGTGCCGACCTTCGTGCGGCAGGCGCTGGACGGCGAACCCCTCACCGTCACCGGAGACGGACGCCAGACCCGGTCGCTGTGCTACGTCGACGACACCGTGCGCGGCATCCTCGCGGCGGCGGCGCACGGCATGCGCGGCCCGGTCAACATCGGCAACCCCACCGAGATCACCATGCTCGAGCTGGCCCGGCTCGTCATCGAACTCACCGGATCCCGCTCACAGATCCGCTTCATCGGGCGCCCCACCGACGACCCCGCCGTGCGCTGCCCCGACATCACGCTGGCCCGCGACAAGCTCGCCTGGGAACCGAGGGTGAGTGCCGAAGAAGGCCTGCGCCGCACCATCGCCTGGTTCCGCGAGGGTGCGACCGCGACCGCCGACCGCTGAACAGGCGCACCGCGAACGCCCTCCCGCCGATGCCCCCGCGCGGCGCCGCCTTCGCCCCGATCCGCCGAACGACCTGGGGACTTCATCCATGCGCATCCTCGGAATCAACGCCCTCTTCCACGACCCCGCCGCCGCCCTCGTGATCGACGGCAGGACTGTCGCCGCCGCGGAGGAGGAGCGGTTCTCCCGGCGCAAACACGGAAAGCGGCCGGTGCCGTTCTCCGCCTGGGAACTGCCGGAGAAGGCCGCCGCCTGGTGCCTGAAGCGCGCGGGGCTGCGCCCTGAGGACCTCGATGCCGTCGCCTACTCCTTCGACCCGGCACTCGCCCGGCCCGCCGAGTCCATGGGCCTCGACGATCCTTGGGACCATCTGCGGCTGACGTACGCACGCGAGGCCCCCGGCTTCCTCAGGACCGCGCTGCCCGGCCTCGACCCGGGCATCGTCCGCTTCGTACCGCACCACATGGCCCATGCGGCATCCAGCGCCTTCGCCGCGCCGGACGCCGAGCCGTCCTCCGTACTCGTCCTGGACGGTCGCGGGGAACAGGCCTCGCACCTGGCCGCGTACCGAATACGAGACCGGCTGCAGCCCCTGCACGCCCAGGAGCTTCCGCACTCGCTCGGACTGGTCTACGAGGAGCTCACCGAACACCTCGGATTCCTGCGCTCCTCCGACGAGTTCAAGGTGATGGCCCTCGCCTCGCACGGCACCCCGCGCATGCTGCCCGAGCTGCGCCGCCATGTGTATCCCACGGGCGACGGCGGATTCCACGCCACCGCCGTGCCCTGGCACGAACTGTGCGCACCCCGCGCCCCGGACGAGCCCTGGACACAGGACCACGCCGATACGGCCGCCAGCGCCCAGGCCGTCCTGGAGGAGACACTGCTCGACCTCGTCCGCTGGCTGCACGGAAAGACGCACCACAGCACGCTCACCCTCGCCGGAGGCGTCGCCCTCAACTGCGTCGCCAACACGCGGATCGCCCGCGAGGGCCCGTTCTCCCGGGTGTGGGTGCAGCCCGCGGCCGGTGACGCCGGTACGGCCCTCGGCGGCGCGCTGCTGCTCGCCGCAGGCGGCGGGGACGAACCGGAGCCCATGACCGGGGCCGACCTCGGACGGGACTGGACGGACGCGGAACTCGGCGCCTGGCTGAAGACGGCCGCCGTACCGTTCGACCGGCCGCCCGACATCGCCGCGACCGTGGCCCGCGCCGTCGCGGACAACCAGATCGTCGCCTGGTTCCAGGGGCGCTCCGAGTACGGCCCCAGGGCCCTCGGTCACCGCTCGCTGCTGGCCCACCCCGGCCACGCGGGCAATCTGGAACGGCTCAACGACGTCAAGGGACGCGAGCAGTTCCGGCCCATCGCCCCGATGGTGCTCGCCGACCGCGCCGCCGAGATCTTCGACGGGCCGCTGCCGAGCCCGTACATGCTCTTCGTCCATGACGTGGCCGAGCCCTGGCGCGAGCGCATCCCGGCCGTCGTGCACGTCGACGGAACCGCCCGCATCCAGACCGTGGACCCGGCCCGCCAGCCGCTGGTCGCCCGCATGCTCGGCGA
Organism: Streptomyces yerevanensis; assembly: GCF_000716805.1. Lineage (NCBI taxonomy): Bacteria > Bacillati > Actinomycetota > Actinomycetes > Kitasatosporales > Streptomycetaceae > Streptomyces > Streptomyces yerevanensis. The sequence goes on from NZ_JNWJ01000008.1 coordinate 205,602, forward strand.
GTTCGAGCGGCTCACCGGACTGCCCGTGCTGGTCAACACCAGCCTCAACACGGCGGGTCGGCCCATGGTGGACGACCCGCGCGACGCTCTCGAGTGCTTCGGCTCCTCGCCCGTCGACCTCCTGGCCATCGGGCCGTACGCGATCCGGCGTGAGGGTTTCTTCCGCTCCGGAGCGGCCGAAGGGGGCGTGCGATGACGGCGTACGGAGACGGAGAGGGGACGTCGGAGGACGACGCGTCGTACGCCGTCGTGATCCCCACCCTGGGACGGCCCAGTCTGTCCGCGTGTCTGCGCGCGCTGGCCGATGCCGGTGGCCCCAGGCCGGTGCGGGTGGTTCTCGTCGACGACCGCCCGCAGGCCGGTGGCGCACCCCTCCCGGTCGACGTTCCGATGTCGCTCCGTTCCGTCACCACCATCGTGCGGGGCCGCGCCCGCGGACCGGCCGCCGCCCGCAACACGGGGTGGCGGGCGGCCGGCCGCGTGCCCTGGATCGTCTTCCTCGACGACGACGTGGTACCTGGCCCCACCTGGGGCGACGACCTGGCCCTCGACCTCGCCGGAGCGACGTACCGGACCGCCGGGATCACCGCCCGCATCCGCGTGCCGCTGCCGAAGGACCGCAGGCCCACGGACTGGGAACGCAACACCGCCGGGCTCGCCACCGCCCGGTGGATCACCGCCGACATGGCCTACCGACGGGAGGCGCTGGAGGCCGTCGGCGGATTCGACGAACGGTTCCGTCGCGCCTTCCGGGAGGACGCGGACCTCGCCCTGCGGGTGCTCGCCGCCGGCTGGACGCTGACCGCCGGGGCCCGCACCACGACCCACCCGGTGCGTCCGGCCGACCGCTGGATCTCCGTACGGCTCCAGGCGGGCAACGCGGACGACGTACTGATGACCCGGCGCCACGGCCGCGACTGGTGGAGCCGGGCGGATGCGCCACGCGGACGCCGCTCCCGGCATCTGGCGGTGACGGGAGCGGCCGTGGCGGCCGTCTCCTGCGTCCTTGCCGGCAGGCACCGCGCCGCTCTCGCCTGGGGTGCCGCCTGGCTGGCCGGAACCGCCGAATTCGCCCTGGCCCGGATCGGGCCGGGGCCGCGGACCCGGGACGAGGTCATCACCATGACGCTGACCAGCGTGCTCATCCCGCCCGCCGCCACCTGGCACTGGCTGCGCGGGCAGGTGCAGCACCGCGCGACGCTACCGCTGAGCCCGTACGAGGCCGGCGAGCCGCCGCGCGCACCGCGCGAGCCCGTCCAGGAACGGGTGCGCCCATGACCGGCCCGTGGCTGTTCGACGGACCGCCGGCCCCGCTGTCACGGCCCGGGCCGGGCCGCGCCCTCCCGGCGGCGGTCCTCTTCGACCGCGACGGCACGCTGGTGGCCGACGTGCCCTACAACGGCGACCCGGCGCGGGTCGAGCCGATGCCCGCCGCGCGGGACGCCGTCGAGGCGGTACGCGCCCTCGGGATCCCGGTCGGAGTCGTGAGCAACCAGTCGGGCGTGGCCCGCGGCTTGCTGACATACCGTCAAGTCCAGGCCGTACGCCGCCGCGTGGACGACCTCATCGGCCCGTTCGCCGTCTGGGCGATCTGCCCGCACGGCCCCGACGACGGCTGCACCTGCCGCAAACCGGCACCGGGCTTGGTGCTGGCTGCCTGCGACCGACTCGGCGTCCCCGCCGAACGCACCACCGTCATCGGCGACATCGGCGCCGACATGGGGGCCGCCCATGCCGCGGGTGCCCACGGCGTGCTGGTGCCGACGCCGGTGACCCGCCCCGAGGAGATCGACGCCGCCGAGGTCACAGCTGCCGACCTGCTCGCGGCGGTGCGGCTGGTGCTGGGCCCGGGCCCCGACGGGCCGGAGCCCGTGCGCCGGGCGGGAGTTGTGCCGGGGCGGCCGGGGCCGGTGGATCCGGCCGAGGGCGTGCAGCGGGCGTGTCGGACGGGAGGCCGGTACGAGCGCGGGGCCGACGGCGTGTGCCGGACGCAACCCGGTCCGGATCGAGCCGCGGCCACGCGCCCGGGCGACGGCACGTACGTGGTCGGCCCGGATCATGCCGCGCACGGTGCCGGGCGCGTCGACCGAACGGCGGGGGAGTCGTCATGACCGGTCTCCGCCCCCTTCGCCGCACCCTCGTCGTACGGCTGGACAGTGCCGGTGACGTGCTGCTCGCCGGGCCCGCCGTACGGGCTGTCGCGGACGGGTCCTCGTACACCGCGCTGTTGTGCGGGCCGCAGGGAGCGCAGGCGGGGCGGCTGCTGCCGGGGGTGGACGAGGTGCTGACGTACGACGCCCCCTGGGTGGGGTTCGAACCGGCGCCGGTGTCGCGCGCGGAGACGCGCCGGCTGCTGGACACGCTGTCGGCCCGCCGTTTCGACCGGGCCCTCGTGCTCGTCTCGTACCACCAGAGTCCGCTGCCGATCGCCCTGCTGCTGAAGCTGGCCGGAGTCGGCTGGACGGCGGCCGACAGCGAGGACTACCCGGGAGCCCTGCTCGATCTGCGGCACCGCAGGCTGCCCCACCGGCACGAAGCGCTCGCGGCGCTCGACCTGGCCCGGGACGCCGGGTTCGCCCTGCCGCCCGGCGACGACGGGGCGCTGCGTATCGAGGCACCGCCGGACACCACACACCTCACCGGACCCGAGCCGTATGTGGTGCTGCATCCCGGCGCCGCCGTACCGGCCCGCGCGTGGAGCCCTGCCCGGGCCGAGCGTGCCGCCGCCGCCCTCGCCGCCGAGGGATACCGGGTCGTGGTCACCGGCGGGCGCGCGGAGCGGGACCTGACCGCGAAGGTCGCCGGACGGCACGCCCTGGACCTCGGCGGCGCGACCGATCTGCGGCAGCTGGCGGGCGTTCTGGCCGGGGCGCGGGTGGCGGTGACAGGAAACACCGGGCCCGCACATCTCGCCGCCGCGGTGGGGACGCCGGTCGTCTCACTGTTCGCGCCGGTGGTTCCCGCAGAGCGCTGGGCTCCGTACGGCGTGCCGCACGTACTGCTCGGCGATCAGGGCGCGCCGTGCGCGGAGAGCAGGGCCCGCCACTGCCCGCTGCCGGGGCACCCCTGCCTCGACGGGATCGGCGACGCCGAGGTGCTCGCCGCCGTGGCGGCGCTCGGCGAGGACCGGACGGAGCCCGACGCGGAGCCACCCCGCGAGGGCGGCGGCTCCGAAACGGAACGAGGAGCGACCGTATGAACATCCTGTTGTGGCATGTGCACGGCTCCTGGACGACGGCATTCGTCCAGGGTCCGCACACCTATCTCGTTCCCGTCACACCAGCCCGCGACCCCGACGGCCTGGGCCGCGCCCGTACGTACTCCTGGCCCGCCTCGGTGCGAGAAGTGACCCCCGAAGAACTGCGCGACATGCCAGTCGACCTGGTCGTTCTCCAACGGCCGCACGAGCTGGAACTCGCCGAGGAGTGGCTCGGCGGACGCCGTCCCGGGCAGGACATGCCCGCCGTGTACGTGGAACACAACGCGCCGGACGGCGACGTCCCCCGCACCCGGCACCCGTTCGCCGACCGGGACGACCTGACCCTGGTCCACGTCACCCACTTCAACCGGCTGTTCTGGGACTGTGGCTCCACCCGCACCGAGGTGATCGAGCACGGCATCGTCGACCCGGGGCAGCAGTACACCGGCCGGCTCGCCCGCGCGGCCGTCGTCGTCAACGAACCGGTGCGGCGCGGCCGTCACACCGGTACGGACCTGCTGCCCGCCCTGTCCGAGGCGGCACCGCTGGACGTCTTCGGCATGGGTACCGAGGGCCTCGCCGGGCATCTCGGCATCCCCGCGGACCGCTGTCGCACCGCCGATCTGCCCCAGAGCGAACTGCACGCGGCCCTGGCGGAGCGCCGCTGCTATCTGCACCCGGTGCGCTGGACGTCCCTCGGCCTCTCCCTGCTGGAGGCCATGCACCTGGGGATGCCCGTGGTCGCCCTCGCCACCACGGAGGCCGTCGAGGCCGTCCCGCCCGGCGCGGGCACCCTCTCCACCCGCCCCGACGTGCTCGCCCGAGCCGTCCGCCACTACCTGGCCGAACCCGGGGCCGCGGCCGAGGACGGCGCACGCGCCCGCCAGGCGGCCCTCGGACGGTACGGACTCAAGCGTTTCCTGGACGACTGGGAGCGCGTGATGACGGAGGCGCGCGCATGACCTACGTCAGCACATCCACCGGCACGTCCCCCGGTCCGCTCGGTCCCGACACCATGGAGATCGCACTCGTCTCCGAGCACGCGAGCCCCCTCGCCGTACTCGGCGGCGTCGACGCGGGCGGCCAGAACGTGCACGTCGCCTGCCTCGCGAGCGCCCTCGCCGACCGCGGCCACCGCGTCACCGTCCACACCCGGCGTGACTCGCCCGACCTGCCCGATCGGGTGCCGCTGCGCGAAGGCGTCGAAGTGCACCACGTACCCGCGGGACCGCCGGAGCCGATCCCCAAGGACGAACTGCTGCCCCACATGGGTGCCTTCGGCCGCCACCTCGCCAAGACCTGGCGGGCCCGGCCACCCGACCTGGTGCACTCGCACTTCTGGATGTCGGGCCTCGCCTCACTGTGGGCGGCACACCGACTGCGACTGCCGATGCTGCACACGTACCACGCGCTCGGCACGGTCAAGCGACGCCACCAGCAGGACGCCGACACCAGCCCGCCCACCCGGATCGCCTGGGAGACGGAGGTGGGCCTTGGCTGCAACCGGGTGCTGGCCACCTGCCGCGACGAGGTCATCGAGCTGGAGCGGATGGGCATACCCGCCGAGCGGATCACCATCGTGCCGTGCGGCGTCGACACCGACCGCTTCACCCCCCGGGGGCCGGTCGCCGAGCGCGGCCCGTACCGCCACCAACTGCTCCAGCTCGGCCGCCTCGTCCCCCGCAAGGGCGCCGCCGTCTCCATCGCCGCGCTGACCCTGCTGCCCGACACGGAACTCGTCGTGGTCGGCGGGCCCGCGGCGGACCGGCTCGACACCGACCCAGAGGTGCGCCGACTGCGTGAGATCGCCCGCGCGGCCGGGGTCGCCCACCGGGTCCGCTTCACCGGAGGGGTGTCCAGTGAGGACGTGCCGCCGCTGCTGCGGGCCGCCGATGTGGTGCTGTGCCCCGCGGACTACGAACCATTCGGCATCGTCCCCCTGGAGGCGATGGCCTGCGGAAAGCCGGTCGTCGCCAGCGCCGTCGGCGGGCAGCTGGACACCGTCGCCGACCCCGGCACCGGACGCCTCGTACCGCCCCGTGCCCCTAAGGCCCTTGCCCGCGCGACCGGACAGCTCCTCGCCGACCCGGCGGTGCGCGAGGCCTGCGGGGCCGCCGGCCGACGCCGCGTACTGAGCCGGTACGGCTGGTCGCGGGTCGCGGCGGCCACCGAGGCGGCGTACTGCTCGGTGCTCGACGCCGCGCCCGCCGTGACGGGGGTGGTCTGACACCCGTACTCGCCCAGGTCCGACCGACCGCAGCACCGCAGCACCGCAGCACCGCAGCACGAAGGAGGTGCGGGTCCGGCCGTCGTCCTCCACGACGCGGTACGCCCGATCAGCATGACCGAACCCACTGCTTCCCCCGCACTCGATGCCGCGCACCTGCACTGCCGGTCACTCCAGCAGGCGCTCGGCCGGTTCCGCCGGGACGGTCTCGGCCGGGTCGCGGAGTGGGGCGGCAGGCTCGCCACCGCCCTGCCCGCCGGCGGCCGGCTGCTGGCCGCGGGCAACGGCGGCAGTGCCGCACAGGCCCAGCACCTGACCGCCGAGCTGGTGGGACGGTACCGGCAGGACCGGCCCGGCTATTCGGCCATCGCCCTGCACGCGGAGACGTCCAGCGTGACCGCCATCGGCAACGACTACGGGTTCGAGCACGTCTTCGCCCGGCAGGTGTCCGCTCACGGCCGTCCCGGAGACGTCCTCATGCTCCTGTCCACGTCCGGCCGCAGCGCCAACCTGATCAGGGCCGCCGTGGCAGGCCGCTCGGCCGGGCTGCGCGTCTGGGCGATGACGGGGCCGCGGCCGAATCCCCTCGCGGAGGCCGCCGACGAGGCGCTGTGCATCGACGCCGACAGCACGGCGACCGTGCAGGAGGCCCACCTCGTCGCCGTACACCTCCTCTGCGAGTGCTTCGACGCGGCGCTCGCGCCCGCCCCCAGCACGGTCGCCGCCCACCGGAGGGCATCGTGAACGAACCGAAACCCCTCGTGGTCGTCGGAGACGTCCTGCTCGACGAGGACATCGAAGGCACCGCCACCCGGCTGTCCCCGGACGCCCCCGCCCCCGTCGTCGACGTCACCGGCGACCGGCGCCATCCCGGCGGAGCGGGCCTGGCCGCCGCGCTGGCGGCCCGGGGCGGTCGCGAGGTGATCCTGGTGACCGCGCTCGGTGACGACCCGGCCAGCGAAGCCGTACGCCGTGACCTGCGCGGCAGGGTCCAGCTGCTGGAGATCCCGCTCGACGGCACCCTGCCGGTCAAGACCCGCGTCCTGGCGAGCGGCCGTCCCGTGGTGCGGATCGACCGGGGCGGCGGAACGCCCGGCGAGCCGGACGGCGCGGTACGGGACGCGCTGGCACACGCCCACGCCGTACTCGTCGCCGACTACGGACGCCACACCGCGAGCGCCGTACGAACCCATCTCGCCGCCGTCGCCCCCCGTACGCCGCTGGTCTGGGATCCCCACCCCAAGGGCGACACTCCGGTGCCCCGAGCACGGCTCGTCACCCCGAACGCCGCGGAGGCGCGCGCCCTGTGCCCCGGCGACGGCGAATCACTGCGCGCGTACGCCGAGCGAGGCGCGGAACTGGCGGACCACTGGCAGGCGGCAGGCGTCGCCGTGACGCTCGGGGCGCGTGGTGTGCTGCTGGCCAGGCCCGGCACCAGCACGCCGATGCTCGTCCCGGTGCCGTACCGGGCCACCGGCGATCCCTGCGGCGCGGGCGACTGCTTCGCCGCGACGGCGGCGGCGGCGCTGGCGGACGGGGCGCTCCCGGAGGAGGCCGTGCAGCGGGCGGTCGCCGAAGCCGCCGCGTTCGTGTCGGCGGGCGGTGCGGGAAACCCGGCGCTGTGGCGGACGGCCCCCGCGTCCCGCCCCGAGGACGCGCCCGCGACCGACGCGTTCGCCCTCGCCGAGCGCGTCCGGGCGCGCGGCGGCACGGTGGTCGCCACCGGCGGCTGCTTCGACCTGCTGCACGCCGGCCATGTCGGCCTGCTGGAGAGCGCCCGGCGGATCGGCGACTGCCTCATCGTGTGCCTCAACTCCGACGCGTCCCTCGCCCGCCGCAAGGGCCCGGGCCGCCCCCTCAACCCGGAGGCGGACCGCGCCCGCGTCCTCGCGGCCCTCGGCAGCGTCGACGCCGTCACGGTCTTCGAGGAGGACACCCCCGAGGCACTGCTGAGCCGCCTGAAGCCCGACGTGTGGGTGAAGGGCGGCGACTACTCCGTCCAGGACCTGCCCGAGGCGGAGGTGCTGCGCGCCTGGGGCGGCCAGGCGGTCGTCCTGCCCTACCTCGACGGCCGCTCCACCACGCTGCTGGCCCGCCGGGCCGCACAGGCCGCCGTACCCCTGCGGACGCCACCGCCGTGAGCACCGTGACGAAGCCCCGGGTGCTGGTACTGCGCGCACTGGGACTGGGCGATCTGCTGACCGCGGTACCCGCGCTGCGAGCGCTGCGACGCCACCTGCCCGGCCACGAGATCGTGCTGGCCGCTCCTGAGCGGCTGACCGAGCCGGCGGCGGCCACCGGACTGGTGGACCACCTGCTGCCCGCTTCCGCCCCCGGACGGGCCGTGCCCGCGGAGCTGGCCTGGGACGGACCCCCGCCCGACCTCGCCGTGGACCTGCACGGCAACGGCCCGCAGAGCCATCTGCTGCTCCAGCGGCTGCGGCCCCGACGGCTCTTCGCGTACGCGCACCCGCAGTTGCCCGGCATCTCCGGCCCCGTATGGCAGGCCGACGAACACGAGCGGGAACGCTGGTGCCGGTTGCTCGCCTGGTACGGCATCGACGCGGACCCGGCGGAACTACGGATCCCGCCGCCCACGACCCACTCCCCGGCCCTCGGCGCCATCGTCGTCCACCCCGGAGCCGACGCCGCCGCCCGTCGCTGGCCGGAGGAGCGGTTCGCGGCCGTGGCGCGCGAGCTGCACCGTGGCGGTCACGAGGTCGTCGTGACCGCGGGCGGTGGTGAGGAGGCCCTGGCGCGGTTCGTGGCCGCGGAGGCGGGGCTGCCGTCGGCCGCGGTGCTGGGCGGCGCCGGTGATGTGCCGTTCGATCAGCTGGCCGCGCTCGTCGCACGGGCCCGCTGCGTGGTGGTCGGCGACACCGGGCTCGCCCATCTGGCCACGGCACTCGGCACTCCGTCCGTCGTCCTGTTCGGCCCGGTCGCCCCCCGCCTGTGGGGACCGCCGGCCGAACCACGGCACCGGGCGCTGTGGCATCCCGGCACCGACGTCTCGGCACGCCCGGGGGACGCCCACGGCCGGCGGCCGGACGAACGGCTGCTGCGGATCACGGTCGACGAGGTCGTCGAGGCGGTACGCGGATTGCCGGAGCCGGAGACGGATCCGTCGTACGAGCGGGGGAGGGCGGCGCAGGGCCCGCTGCCGTTGCCGGAGAACTCGTAGAGCTCGTACTGAGCGCCCCGGCGCGCCCGGCAGCGGAATCCCGCATGGCCGACACGCCACGCCACGCGCCGTGTCGGCCGGGCGGCCGGCCGGACACCGACCCCCTCCGCCCGTCCGCGAGGACTCAGGCGGCGGTGCTCAGTCCGGGCTGAGCGGTGATGTCGCGTTCCTCCGCCCGGAGGACCACCGGCTTCGTGGCCCGGCGCTCCCGGAGTACGTAACCCGCTCCGATCGAACCGGCGATGATCAGCCCGCCGGCCACGAGGGCGCCGCGTGCCCCTGCCAGCTCCATGAGGAGCCCCAGTGCAGGCGGCCCTGCGAGACCCCAGGCCGTACGAATGCTGCCCCACACGCCGAGAACACGCCCCCGCAGATGGGCGGGCGGGTCTGTCTGCAGGACCGTCGTCCCGGCGGTGTCGGAGACGGACTCCACCACAGCCATGGGCAGGACGAGAACCAGCAGCAGGGCGAGCGACGGCGAGAGCCCCGCCACCGCTTGGAGCAGTCCGCCCGCGGCAGCCATGGTGCCCACGAGCCGCACGGAGGGCCGCCGCAGCCGGGCACCCAGGACGGCGCCGACGATGCCTCCGACGGCGAGGACGGTGGAGACCGTGCCGAACGCTCCGGCGCCCCCGGCGAGCGGCCCGGTGACGAGCACGGCCAGCGTGAGCGAGTAGTTCCGCCCGAACACCGCGCTGATCCCGGTGACACCGGCCAGCGCGACCAGCCGGGGCCGGCGCATGAAGAACGCCAGGCCCTCCCGCATGGTCATGTCCTCGCTCGTGCCCTTGCTCGCGCTCTTGGGGCCGCGCTGGGCAGGGACGGCGGGCGCAGGTACCTCGGAGCGCCTCGCGGCTTTGTAGACCGGACGGAGAAAGGGGATGACCGAGGCGACGAAGAGAAAGGACACCCCGTTGGCGGCGTACGCGGCGGCCGTGCCGAAGAAGCCGACCGTCACCCCGGCCAGAGCGGTACCGGCGAGCCGGCCCGCGTTGGACACCAGCGAGCCCACCCCGATCGCGGAGGGAACGTCCTCCGTACGTACGAGATCGTTGCCCAGCAGCGAGCACGCCGGTGCGTCGACCGTGGCGATGAGGCCGGTGACGGCGGCCAGCGCCATCAGAACGGGCACGTTGAGCTGATCGACCGCCACAAGGACGGCCGTCACGAACGCCACGGCGCCCAGCAGCGCCTGGCTGACGGCGGCGGTCAGTTTGCGGGGCCAGCGGTCGACGGCCGCGCCGCCCGCGAGGCTCATGAGCAGGGCGGGCGCGGCCTGTACGGACACGGAAAGACCCGTGGTGGCGGCAGAGCCGGTGATCTGCAGGACCAGCAGGTTCTGCACCGTGAGCTGCATCCAGGTGCCGGCGTTCGACACGAGGTTCGCGACGGACCACCAGCGCATGCTGCGGTACTTCAGGGATCGCCACGGCGAACGGGACTCGCTCGCGGACGGCACATCGGTGGAGGCAGGGGCGGGCACGGGCGCGGAAGGCGAAGAAGACACAGTGAAGTACTCGAAGACGAGTCCGGGGACTCAGGCGGAGGAATCGGCGGGAGCTCGGAATGCCGGCTGCGCTGCGCGGCCGCTCCACCGGATCGGCGTCGCCCATCGTGGCAGACGGGACCGCCGAGTCAGGACAGGACTCACTCCGCTCCGGTGCCGTAGACGTACGAAGTCCCCGATGCCGTCAGGGAATTGACGCCCGCCGTGGGGTTGATCACAGCACCCGAATACGTACATACGACACGGACCGGACGCGCGTGAAAGTGGCGACGGCCACACCCGCGCACCCGTCGGCGGGCTAACCCGACGTGCCGGGCATTTCCGCCACGGTCACAGTGGGACGTGGAGCGGTCGCCGAGCGTGTACCGCAGTATCCGGCCGGCACGACGGAAGGCAGAGACATGGGCGGCACAGGCGGCGCGGTACAGGTCGATCTCCACGGCAAGCAGGCGCTGGTGACCGGCGGGGCACGAGGCCTGGGCGCCTCGATCGCGCGGAGGCTGGCCGGAGCGGGAGCATCCGTACTGGTCGCCGACGTGCGCAAGGACCTGGCACAGGAACTCTGCGACGACCTCGCCCGGGCGGGCCGCGACGCACGCTTCGTGGAGCTGGACGTACGGGACGCCGACGCCGTCGCGGAGGTCTTCCGGGACCTCGAGGAGACCGAACAGACGGTGGACGTGCTGGTCAACAACGCCGCCGTCGACGTCACCAAGCCGATCGAGCAGCTGACGGCAGACGAGGTGACGCGGGTCATCGCCACCAATCTGCTGGGGCCGATGTATCTGTGCCTGGAGACCTACCGGCGCATGGCCGCCCGTGGCGGCGGCCACATCGTCAACATCCTGTCCACGGCCGCGAACCGCACCTGGACCGAGGCCGGGCCCTACTCGGCGGGCAAGTCGGGTCTGCGCGCGTTCACCCACACCTTGTTCAAGGAGGCGCAGCGGGACTGCCAGGGGATCGGTGTCACCGGGATCATCGCCGGCGGAATGCGGACGCCGTTCATCCTCGACCGGTTCCCGGACGCCGACGTATCGATGCTGCAGAGCCCTGACATCGTGGCCGACACGGTCCTCTACGCCCTGTCGGTCCCGGCCGGCAGCGCGGTGTCCGAACTCGTCGTCGTCCCGCGCAGGGAACCGTCCTGGCCCTGACCCCTCCGTGCTTGCCACGTCAGGCACGGAGCTTTCCAGCGCCCGCCACGACTGCGACGGCCGGGGCACAAGGCCCCGGCCGTCATGGACGGAAGTCGGTCACTGGCCGCCGAAGACGGCCTTGCTCACCTCGGCCGGGTTCTCGAACTTCTTCTTCCCGAGGTGCGAGATGCGCTCCGTGAGCTCCTTCGGCGCGCCGTTGTCCCGGGCGGCCTTCGCAAGCTTCTTGGGGTCGGCCGGGTAGTCCACGCCGGACAAGGCCTTCTGCAGGTCAATGGGGCTGACGTCTGCCATGGCGCCCTCCAGGTGGTGAGATGTCGGGACAGTTGCGGAGTGGGCGCTTCCTCTTGCGCCGACAACTCCCCGCAGTACCCGCGACCCGCCGGACCATGCGCCGTCAGTCCTTCTTCCCGCGCCCCGTCAGCGTGTCGCGCACGCGGTCGACGAGTCCGGCTCCGGGAGCCAGGAGCTTGTTGGCCGGAGGCTTGTCCGGTGCGGAGGGGTGCGGACGCGTCGGCGCCAGCTTCTTCGCCTGCCGGACCTTGTCACCCAGCTCGTCCAGGGTCCCGGCGGAAGCCGTGGTGCGCAGCATGGGGAAGAGGTTCTCCTCCTCGTCGGTGATGTGCGAGCGGACCTCACTCATGAGCATGCCGATGAGCCGGTCGAACTCGGCATCGCCCGCCTCGCAGCTCTCCAGGTCCTTCATGATCTGCTCGGCCTTGGAGTGGTCGTCGATCTCCTTGTCGGCCACCGTGTCCCCGTTGGGCAGGTACTGCCGCACAGCTGGGTAGAGATACTCCTCCTCGGCCACCGAGTGCCGTACGAGCTCCATGGTGGCCTGGTCGGCGTAGACCTTGCGGTTCTTGTCGCCGGGCGGCAGTGCCTCGATCCGGCCGAAGATCTCCTCGACCTCCCGGTGGTCGGTCACCAGCTCGGTGATGACGTTTCCTTCGTGTGCCATGTCCAGTACCTCCAGTACCTCGCTCAAGGTGCGGCGGCCCCTGGTACGGACCCCACCTCGGCCTCCGGGTGCCCCCGCCGGGGGAGAGCTAACGCCTGGCCGGCGCCCGCTCAGCCGAAGGTGCCGACGGAGGTGCCGACGGGGGTGGAAGCCGTCGTCGGCACCTCGTGGCCGTGCAGGTGATACACGCTGAACGCCCTGCGGATGACGGGCTGCGCGACGTTGCGGACCGGGACGCCGCCGCTGGTCATCCCGTGTTCCGTACCGGCGTGGGCGTGTCCGTGGACGGCCAGGTCCGCGCCCGCCGTGTCGATCGCCTCGGCCAGGAGGTAACTGCCGAGGAACGGATAGATCTCCGGTGGCTCACCGGCCAGCGTGTCGGGCACGGGGGAGAAGTGCGTGAGCGCGACCCGCGTCCCGCAGCCCTGCCCGGCCAGTTCGTCCAGAGCCGTACGCAGACCGTCGGCGCAGCGGCGCGAGTACCGGATGAACTCCTTCATCAGCGGTTCACCGAACTCGCTGCCACTGCGGCCGACGAAGCCGCCGCCGAAGCCCTTCGTGCCCGCGACGCCGATGCGCGCGCCGTCGACTTCGACGACCGTCGACTGCCCCTCGAGAACGCGCACACCTGCCGCGCGCAGCACCGCGGCGACCTCCTCCGGCTTCTCGTCGTGGTGATCGTGATTGCCGAGCACGGCGACAACCGGCACGGGCAGACCACCCACCTCCTCGGCGACCACCCGCGCCTCCTCCGGCGTGCCGTGCCGGGTGAGGTCACCGGCCAGGAGCAGCAGGTCGGCACAGCCGGGCAGCGTGTCGAAAGCCGGCCTGAGCAGGCCCTGACTGTCCAGCCCCATATGTATGTCCCCGACGGCCGCGACGCGGATCATGCCACCTCCTCCGGGTGATCGGGAGCCGCAGCCTCGGCCACGACGATGTCGTAATGGACGGCAAGACCGGCCAGTTCGTCGTTCACGGTGCGCAGCAGTTCCTCGCGGCAGTGCGCGGTGGGCACGGTGCCGATGACCGTCACGGCCGATCCCCGCGGCTCGACGCGCGTGCCGAGCTCGCCCAGTTCCCCGGCGGCGAGCCGCTCCTGCAGATGGGCGATGCGGTACTCGATGTTGTTCCCGGCGGCTCCGGCGTCCGCCGTGGTGCCCGTATCACCCGGGTCGTGTCCGGCATGGGCGTTCATTGATCTCCTCCCTGCGGTGCGATGACGTCCAGGCGCTCCAGCAAGTACAAAAAAGCGGCGGGCATCGGTACGTCCCCGAACTCGCGGCGGATCCGCTCCCAGTCGACCTTCTCGCGCAGCAGCCGTGCGATCGGCAGTACGGCGCCGAAGTCGCAGTGGTGCTCGGAGAAGGCGGCGAGCAGGCTCCGCAGCAGGTCGGTGGGTGCCAGGACGGGCATCTGCACGGAGTCCACCGGCATCTCCCGTGCCCTGCCGAGCAGCTCGGTACTGACCGGTCCATGGGCCAGCCCGAAGATCAGGTCCACGTCCTGCCCGAGGCACTTGGCCTTCAGCAGCCAGTCCTCGGGAGGCGCGTACACCGTCAGACCGGCGTCCTCCAGCGTGGCGGCGACCGCTTCGGCGTCCTCGGGTCTGATACAGAAGTCGGCATCGTGCTGGAGGCTGCCTGCCCCGCCGTGGGCGTAGACGGCGACACTCCCGGCGAGAGCGAAGTCGTGCCCCTGCCTCTTCAGGAGGGCGGCGACCTGCTTGGTCGCCTCCAGGATCGCCTGGTGACGGTCGGGCGGGAGCTGCTCCGCGCCCGCATCGGGCCGTCGGCTCCCCTCGGCCGCACCGCCCGCCAGATGCAGTTCAGGAACTGGGCGCCGCCCGTTGAGAGCGGCGTCATCCGCGTTCTGCGCCACTGCTGCTCCCTTTCCGGACACCGCCGCCGCACCTTCGGTGCAGGCCGGCCGCCTCCGACAAACCCTGCGCTGATGGCTGTACGGGTCTCCACCGCACGACGGATCAATCAGGTTCGCAGGCGGTACGGGAGAACGGTCGGCGTCACCCGGCCGGGCCCCGGTGCCCGGGCGAGGGGGAAAACCACGTTTACGTTCCTTGGAAAGGGAAACGCGAGTGATGTGTCGCGGTGCTCGCCCTATTTGTCGTGAGGGACTGACGGGGCACGGCGACGGAGTCGCTCTCCGCCGACGACTCGCCACCGCGGCACACCACGACCCCCCGAGGACCGGCCACGGCCGAGGTTCAGGTGACCCCGGCGCCCGCCTTCCAGCGCTGGTCGTCGTCTCCGTCGGCCGGGGCGAGTTCCAGACCCTCGCCGTCGGCCGGGGTCAGGGCGTGGTCCGGGGCGATGGCCGGGCGGATGACACCCGCGCCGTCCACCGTGAACCGAAGGTTCTCGCCATTGCTGCTCTCGAGCGATTCGCAGGTCCAGATGCCGAGGCCGTCGTCGACGGATCCCCGGCTGTCCAGGCAGAAGTCCGGGTCGGCGTACGACTGGAGGGCGCCGCTTGCGGCGTCGACACGCCAGCGCTGGGTGCCTGAGGCGGAGCAGTCGGCGGCGATGACGTTCGTACCGTTGTCGAAGTCACCGTCCTCGACGTCCAGGCACAGGCTCGAGTCGACGTTCACCACCTGGGCGAAGGAGCCGTCCGGTGGCTCGGACGCCGGGGGCGTCGTACGTGTCGGTGTGGGCGTCGGCTTCGGTGTGGGCGTTGGCGTCGGTGTCGGGCTCGGTGAGGCCGGGCGCGTCGACTTCGTCGGCCTGGGGGACGGGGACCGGGTCGTGGCGGACGGGATCGGCGGCGGGGAGAACGTCGACGTCAATGTGACCGACGGTGGCTGCGGCGGGGTATCCACAGCGCCGGCCGACTCCTGCGATCCCGAGTCGCCCTGCGTCAGCAGGTAGACCAGCAGCGGTGCGACGACGACACCGAGGGCGGCCGAGGTGATCGCGAAGCGGCGGGACGGCCGCCAGGCCGACCAGCTCCACCAGGCCGCCGTACCCTCGCTCTGCCCCGTCGTCGTACGCGCTTCCCGCTGCTCCTCGTCCACCGCCCCACCGCTCATGGCGTACGCCGTGCCACCCCAGGGCAGCAGCCCCTCGGCCGCAGCCGCGCGTGGGGTGTCGCGCAGGGCCGTCAACTCCTCGTATCCGGCGGCACAGTGCGGGCAGCTGCCCATATGCGCGTCCAGGTCCGCACTGCGGCGAGGGGCCCCGGGGCGTACCGCCTCCTCGATCAGGCGGCGAAAATCCTGGCAGCCCGGATCGTCGGAGCCGGCGAGGCGCGTCTTGAGCACGGAGTCGCACAGGGCCTGGAACGCCCCTTCTCCGCCGTACGCCACATCCTCGGGTGTGACGCCAAGAAGGCGGGCGGTGTCGGCCTCGGACTCCCCGTCCACGACGCCGTACCAGACCAGACCCTGCACCCGCGTGGGCAGCGTCAGGAACGCGGCGAGCATCGGCGGGACGGGTCCGTCGGTGCCTGCACCCGCCTCGCGCAGGCGGGTGAGGAGACCCGGATCGAGGCGGGCGGCACGTTCGTCGGCGGACCACTCGGCGGCCACGCGGCAGGCGAGCAGCAGGAGTTGATGCCGCCAGGGTGTGCGCGGCTCCAGGCCACGCGCCGTCTCGCGGGCCGCGAGGGTGAAGGCCGTCGCCGTGATCCGATGGGCCGCCGACTCGTCGACGGTGCACAGACGGGCGTACGAGAGAACCGCGGGCCGGTGGCGGCTGCGCAGCTCGCGCCAGGCGGGGCGCGCGGTCCGGGCGTCGGCGCGCAGCAGATCGGTCAGTCGCGCGTCGGACACCGAAGGGAGTTCCTTCAGCTCGGGCGGCATCGGGTGCTGGGGGACCTGCGCGCCGCCGTCGGCCTCGCTGTCACGGTACTCGTCGGACTCGTCGCCCCGAGCCATGCCCGCGCCTCCTCCCTCACGCCACACGCTGTCACTGCCTGTCGGAATCTCGGTCTCGGTGTCTCTGTGGGTCTGGAGTGACCATAGTGACGACAGGGGGTGGAGAGTGCGGACATGAAGACATGAATGCCTCTTCATGTGATCCTGTATGGTGAGGGAACGGCCGGCCCCGGGAACCGCCGTCTGCCCGTACGCCCCCATGCGTCCCTCACGAAGGACAGTGATGACCTCCACGCTCACCCCGCCGTCGGTCGACCGGGCCGGGCCCGCGCGCGCCGGGACCGCGCCCCGGCGGCGCACCCGCATCCTGGCGCTCCCCGAGGCCCGCTGGGCTGCCGCGGCCACCGCCCTCTTCCTGCTCGCGCTGCCCCTCCAGCTGACCGGCGCCCCCGCCTGGACCTGGGGCCCGCTCTACGCGCTGGCGTACGTCACCGGTGGCTGGGAACCGGGCTGGGAGGGACTGAAGGCGCTCAAGGAGAAGACCCTCGACGTCGACCTGCTGATGATCGTCGCCGCCCTCGGAGCAGCCTCGATCGGTCAGGTGATGGACGGCGCCCTGCTGATCGTCATCTTCGCGACGTCCGGCGCGCTGGAGGCACTGGCCACCGCCCGCACCGCCGACTCGGTCCGCGGTCTGCTCGACCTGGCCCCCTCCACGGCCACCCGGCTGACTCCGGACGGCAGCGAACAGACCGTCCCCGTCGAGGAGTTGACGGTCGGCGACACCATCCTCGTACGCCCCGGAGAGCGCGTCGGCGCCGACGGCCGCGTACTGGACGGAGCGAGCGAGGTCGACCAGGCGACCATCACCGGCGAACCGCTCCCCGCGCCGAAGGAGCCCGGGGACGAGGTCTTCGCGGGCACCCTCAACGGCACCGGAGCCCTGCGGGTCCGCGTCGAGCGCGACGCCTCCGACTCGGTCATCGCCCGGATCGTGCGGATGGTGGAGGAGGCGTCCGAGACCAAGGCACCCACCCAGCTGTTCATCGAGAAGGTCGAACAGCGTTACTCGCTGGGCATGGTGGCCGCGACCCTTGCCGTGTTCCTCGTACCGCTCGCCTTCGGCGCCGAACTCGACGACTCGCTCCTGCGCGCCATGACCTTCATGATCGTGGCCTCGCCGTGCGCGGTCGTACTGGCCACCATGCCGCCGCTGCTCTCCGCGATCGCCAACGCCGGACGGCACGGCGTGCTGGTCAAGTCGGCCGTGGTGATGGAGCGGCTCGGCCAGGTGGACACGGTCGCCCTCGACAAGACCGGCACCCTGACCGAAGGCACCCCTCGCGTGACCGACGTACGGCCGCTGTCCGAATCCGGCCTGGACGAGAGCGAGTTGCTGATGCTTGCGGCGGCAGCCGAGCACCCCAGCGAACACCCGCTGGCCCGAGCGGTCGTGGACGCTGCCCGCGAGCGCGGCCTCGACCTGCCCGCCACGGAGGACTTCACGTCCGCACCCGGCGTCGGAGTGCAGGCCGTCGTCGACGGCCGCACGGTCGCGGTGGGCGCCCCGGCCCGACTGCTGGACGACGCCGGGAGCCCAGTCGTCGCGATGGCCGAGGAACTGGAGGAGTCCGGCCGTACCGCCGTCCTGGTGATGGTCGACGGTGCCCCCGCCGGAGTACTGGGCATCGCGGACCGGCTGCGCCCGGACGCCGCCGCCACCGTCGCCTCCCTCACCGCGTTGACCGGCACCGCTCCGACCCTGCTCACCGGTGACAACGCCCGGGCTGCCGCCCACCTGGCCGCCGAGGCCGGCATCGACGACGTACGCGCCGGACTGCTGCCGCAGGACAAGCTGAGCGCGGTCAAGGACATGGAGAGCGCGGGCCGCAAGGTGATGGTCGTCGGGGACGGCGTCAACGACGCGCCCGCCCTGGCCGCCGCCCACACGGGGATCGCCATGGGCCGGGCAGGCTCCGACCTCGCCCTGGAGACCGCCGACGCCGTGATCGTCCGCGACGAACTCGCCGCGGTCCCCACCACCGTCGCCCTCTCCCGCCGCGCCCGGGAGCTGGTCGTCCAGAACCTCGTCATCGCCGGTGTGTTCATCGCCGGACTCGTCATCTGGGACCTCGCCGGCACCCTGCCGCTGCCCCTCGGCGTCGCGGGCCACGAGGGCTCGACCGTCATCGTCGGCCTGAACGGACTGCGCCTGCTGCGGGAGTCGGCCTGGCAGCGGGCGGCCGGTGCGGGTACCAGTTGACGGCCGGACCCCGTTGGGACACGAGATCCGAGAGGTGTGAGCCCAGGCGCGGCGATGGCCGCCCGGCGGGAAGCCGGGCGGCCATCGGGGCGCTACGGGGCGTGCGTGCCGACGCTACTCCTGTGCGTGACGGATGGCGTCCAGCACGATGTGCGCCACGTGGTCGTCGGTCAGGGTGTACTGGGTCTCGCGGGCCTGGCGCCGGGCGGTGACGATCCGGGAGGTGCGCAGCACTCTCAGGTGCTGGGAGACCAGAGGCTGGCTCACGCCCAGGGTGGCGACCAGTTCGTGGACGTACTTCCCGCCGGTGGACAGTTCGCGCACGATGCCGAGGCGCACGGGCGAGGCCAGGGCTCGCAGCAGCTCACTGGCGGCCTGCAGGGTTTCCGCGGGCTCGCTTGCCGGAGGAGGGGAAGTCGTTGCCATATGCAGACATTAGCATGTGGCAATAATTCCCGGCGCGGCCGTGCCGCGGCCTGTCGGACCCGGCGTCACCCGGCGTCGGTCGTCAGTGGTCGTCCCAGTGTCCCTCGTGGGCGGCGTGACGGTGGCCGTCGTGCACGTAGTCGGTGTGGCCGTCGTGCGGCACGGCGACATGCCCGCAGCCCTCGCCGTGCTGGTGCTCGTGTCCTTCGTGGACGGAGTGGCCGGTGCCGTCGCACTCGTCGACGTGGTCGCCGTGCGCCCGGTGGATGTGCCCGTCGTGGGCGTAGTCGGTGTGGTCGCCGTGGGGGATGGCGACGTGACCGCAGTCCTTGCCGTGGGCGTGTGTGTGGTTCTCGTGGGTGAGGTGGTCGGTCGCGCTGGTCATGAGGGCTCCTTGCCTTGTGTCTGACGTTGCCCGACGGCTCTCGGGGGCGGCAACGCATTGCGACATTAACATATAGCGATTCCTGCATGCAGCCGTCGGATGCGCCACAGTCGGCGGCTGTCTCGATCCTCCAGGACGGGGAGTCATGACCGGGTCAAAGGGCGGTAATCGGCGCGCAGAAAGATCCAGGTCCTGGATCCTGCCGGCGAATGACCGTAACTGTCGATATCGGACGTATCGCGTCACCGTGTAACACGCCATCCGAGCGCGGCGCAGTTTCCATAAGGCGCGGAAAGCGCCCCGCATGCGTCCACGGCCGAGAATTCTCCGATGGGGAAGGCGTTCTCTGCCGTGGCTGCTCTTCCATGCCGTCGAGGCAGTGGACACGTCGGATTGGAATCCCAGTGAGTAACTTCGAACCCGTACACGAAAACCAGCAATACGATCGCAATCAGGCTCCCAGTCACCGTCACGAAAGGCCAAGAGACGGCTCCGTAGCGCGACGAGCAGCCCTGGTCATCCACACCATCGCCGATGTCGCCGCACTGTTTCTGGGACTGTGGATCTTGCTCTACCTGCTCGACGCCAACCAGGCGAACGTCTTCGTCGAGTTCGTGGAAGATGTCGCCGACTGGCTGGCGTGGTGGTCACAGGACATTTTCACGATGGACACGGAAGGGCTTCGCGTTCTCCTCAATTACGGCCTGCCTGCCGTGATCTACCTGTTGATCGGACATGGCATCGCCGCGCGGGTACGCCACCTCTGACGTAATTCATCATCCGCTCGCAGATGTGAAGAATGGGAAACCATGCGAGTGGGGATTCGAAATTGCTGAGGCGTGCCTCTCCGGTGTGACCACACGCGCCTGCGGCCGGTGCGCCGTTCCACGTACCGGCCGCGCGGAACCCGGTGGTGGGTCGGGCGCCGAAGAGGGATCCGCCGCACCAGGGAACCCGGCACGGGCTTGGCTTCTCGAAGGCGCACGCCTCGTGCAGGGCGGCTCCCGGCCCCCTCCGGGACGTCAGCGTCGAGGCAGCTTGGCGGCGGCGGACCTGGCAAGGGCGGTGGCCATCGAGCGGAGTTCGGCGGTGGGACGCTTGCCGTCGACCCGCAGGCGGAGCATCTCAACGGCTGTTTCGGCGTTCGCGCCGCTGTACTCGCGGTACTCGACGAAGACCGAGCAGGTGTCGTCCTCGGCTTCGACGATGGCGTCGTAGCCGCTGAGCCGGATGGAATCGCCGTCCGCCGCGGTCTTGGGCTGATCGCGGATGAAGCTCACCTCCGTCTCCAGGTCGTCGTCATCGCTGGACCACTCGCAGCCCCATTTCGCGACATCGATGTCCGCCGGCGCGTCGGCTTTGATGCCGGGGACGACGGACAGCGCCTTGGCGTCGAGCAGATCGCAGGCGTTCGACCAGGCCAGCGAGTCTTTCGGGTAGTTCTCGGGACGGCGGGGGATCGGTCCCTGGTTCAGCACGTCGGCCGCGCTCCGGGCGGCCGAGTCGGCGACCGTGCACAGAGTCGCGGCGCCGCCGGTCACGGTGCCGTCACCCACGTTGACGCGGATCCCTACGAGGATGCCGTCGGCCGCCCTCTCAGGCACCAGCTTCAGCTCGCACTCGTCGTCCGCCGGCTCCTCCTCCATGATGCCGATGCTTCCGATGGTTCTGTCGGGTTGCGACGACTCGGGACGTGAGCCCGGCCGGAGGTCCAGCGACACGTCGATACGGTTCTCGCCGCCGGTGTGGACGAGCACGTCACAGCGGTCGAAGTTCCCGTAATCCACGTCCACTTGGGCCTCGCCGAAGCGTCCGAGGCCGTGGGCAGTGGTGTCGGTCAGGGTGCACAGGTCGGCGGTGCGGGGATCGCCGATCAGGGACTGCCCTGAGACCTTTCCTGAGCCGTTCGAGGCGTCGTCCGTGGGACGGCTCTGGCCTGCCTGGTCGGTGGCATGCGTGTCGCCGCCCTCGTCATCGGGGAGTAGGACAAGGCCCAGGACCAGGGCGGCACTGATACCGAGGGCCGCGGCGAGCAGTGGCAGGCGCCGCCGCCCGCTCCCGGTCGGCTTGTCCTCGAGAGTCCGCTCGCCGGCATCCTGCTCGGACCCGGCGATGGCCGCCAGGAGCCGCTTGACCTCGGTCGCTTCGGGGCGTTGCCGTGGATCACGCTGGAGCATGGCGGTCAGTACGGGATACAGCGCTCCCACGGCCTCGGCGTCCATCTCGACGACGCCCCGCTCGGCCTTCCAGTGCGTCAGGCGCTCGGTGTCCGGGCCGTCGACTCCTTCCTGCTCGTGCTCATCGTCCCCATCGGACGTGTTGCCGCGCGGCGGCGAACCGGTGACCAGCGCGTAGAGCGTGGCGCCCAGGCAGAACACGTCCGAGGCCGGCCGGGGGATGTTCCCCCGGGCCAGCTCGGGGGCGGCGTAGGCCGGAGTGAAGCTGGACGGGCCGTTGGCCGTGACGGTTTCGGTGCCGCCGGCCCGGTGGGCGGCACCGAAGTCCAGCAGCTTCGCGGTGCCGCGTCCGGTGAGGCCGATGTTGGCGGGCTTGATGTCGCAGTGCACGATGCCCGCCTGGTGCAGGGCGGCGAGTGCGTCGGCGAGCTGGGCACCGATGCGGGCCGCCCGCTGGGGAGACATCGGCGGCTCCCGGTCCAGGCCGCCGCCAGGCACGTACTCCATGATGAACCAGTACGTGTCCTCTCCGTCCCCGCTCCCCTCCCCGTCTTCCGGCACGGTCACGACGTCGAACAGGGTCACGACGTGGGGATGATCGCGGAACTTGGCCATGGCGCGCGGCTCGCCCAGCAGCCGACGTACCGCGGTCTCGCGGTCGCCCTCGATCCGCTCCGGTTTCAGCGCGACGTCCTGCCCGACCACCTTGTCGTGGGCCAGCCACACATCACCGCTCCGCCCTGCGCCGATGACCTCCTTGAGGACATAGCGGCCGGCGAACTCGTCTCCACGACGCACGGTTCTCCCCTCATCTCGATCCAGAACGCGCGCGGCCCCCTGGCCGCGCGCGTTCTGATCCCGAACCTACTGCGTACCGGCGGGGTTACGCAGGGTCTCCCCCGACCCTCCATCAGGCGCCCTTATGTGTAGAGGCGGTGAGGTCGATGGTGCCCGAGGTGACTGTGCCCCATGAAAGGGCGTCAGAAGCTGACGCAGCACTTCACGCCCGGGAAAGGGGCGAGAATTCGCCACCGACGCCTTCTCCTTTTCGTACGCGTATCTCCCTCTTCTCCCTGCGTACGCGGACCGCCGACGCCGCTGTCACCGCACAGGCGCCGCGACGACGGCGCCGCCGTCACCCGTACGGAGTAATCCGGCAGGTGTGGCACGGCGTGCGATGTCCGCACCAGGCGGGCCACCGAGCCGTGCGGTGCCGCCCCGCCGAATGCCGCTCGCCGGGCGTTCGCGGTGGGGGTCTCGCAGGATGGTTTCGATTGCCGGCCGTGGAAGGCCGACGAGCAGCCGTTTCCCGCGTGCGGCGGACAGCCGCCCGATCCCCCACTCAGGGAGTAGCACATGGCAGTGATGACACAGGCGCTGGCACCGGCGCTGGAAGATGCCCGGCAGACCCATGCCGCAGTCGCCGACCGGTTCCGGGCGGATGTGACGGTCACGCCTCCGGGTCCGTACCGCCAGATGCTGGAGCGCCAGGTCGCCGAGGTCCTGGACAGCCTTCAGCGGATCGAGCACCACGTACGCGAAACGCGTCGGCGCAGCCTGCTCGGCAGCACGGTCGACATGGCGGCGCTCGTCTCCCGCAGCGCCCTGCGCACGGCCATGCTGCCGCTGACGATCGGCTCGTCGCTCCTGACCGGGCTGCTGCGCGGTCCGGCCGATGAGCGGCGGCTGCTGAAGAACGCCGAGAACGAGTTCACGGCCGCGGCCCGGGCGCTGGCCGCGTCCCGGGCCGGGGAGAGCATCGCCGAAGAGATCCAGGACCAGGCCGCCGCCGACCTGCTCGGTTCGCTGCGCCGCCTGGACCAGGAGCTGCTGCAGACGCTGGAGGACAGCGTCGCCGCGCACGCGCGAGCGGTGGCGGCCGCGGGCAATGGCTTCGGCCCGCAGCACGACGGCAGCGTGCGAGACGAGCTCATGCACGTGGTGCGGACGACTGTCGACCGGCTACGGGATGCCGTCCAGACCAGCGGCCGGCAGACCAGGTCCGCCGCCGAGGGCGTGGTCCGCGAGATGCCGGGAGTGACCCGGATGGCCGAGGAGGTACAGGGCGCGGTGACCCGGGAGGAGGACCTGCCGATCGCCGGGTACGGCCGACTCGGCCTCGACGAGATCAAGAAGCGGCTGCGCCCGCTGTCACAGTCCGACCTGACGGTGATCGAGGGCTACGAGCGGGCCCACGCGAACCGGGACGCGGTCCTGGACGCGATCGAGCAACTGCGCGGCAGCGAACCGTGGTCCGGCTACGACACCATGGACCCCAGCCAGATCATGGCCAAGCTGCAGAACGTTTCCCTGGGCATGGCCCGCCAGGTGGCGGAGTACGAGCAGCGCCACCGCCGACGCGAGCCGGTCATCTCCGCCGCCCAGTCACGCGTCCCCCTGTAACCCCCGACGGACGCCGACAACGGACCGCCTCCTGCCTCGCCGGCAGGAGGCGGTCATGCGAGGTGACGCGCTCGGTACGGCGACGGGTGTCCTGGTACTCATGCCCTTTGAACCCGGCAAAGTGCCGGTGGAACGCGGGCAGTTGACTCTACGTTGGATGCCCAAGGCCAATGAGGTTCCCCAGAAGGAGGCTGAACGGTGACGCAGGACTCGTCCGCCCCCGACACCGCGGCGTCAGCGAAGATCGACTCGGCGGTGCCGCATTCGGCCCGGATCTGGAACTACTGGCTCGGCGGCAAGGACAACTACCCCGTCGACGAGGAAGCCGGTGACGCGTTCCGCGAGGTCTTCCCCGGCATCACCGACCTCGCCCGCGACTCACGGGCTTTCCTCGGCCGCGCCGTGCGTCACCTGGCCGGTGAGGCCGGGATCCGCCAGTTCCTCGACATCGGCACGGGCCTGCCCACGGCGGACAACACCCATGAGATCGCCCAGCGGGTGGCTCCCGACGCCCGCATTGTCTACGTCGACAACGACCCCCTGGTCCTGGCCCATGCCCAGGCACTGCTGACCAGCACCCGTGAGGGAGTGACCGACTACATCGACGCGGATCTGCACGACCCGGGCGCCGTGCTGCGGGAAGCGGCCCGCACTCTCGACCTGTCGCAGCCGGTCGCACTCACACTGATGCAGGTCAGCGGGCACATCGCCGACTACGGCGAAGCGCGGTCCATCGTCAGCACACTCATGGCGGCGCTGCCCTCCGGCAGCTACTTCGCGTTCAACGACAGCGTGGACACCAACCAGGCCAACGCCGAAGCCACCCGCCTCTACAACGAGAGCGGCGCAGCCCCGTACCACCTGCGCAGTCCGCAGCAACTGGCGGGCTTCTTCGACGGCCTGGAGCTGCTGGAGCCCGGTGTCGTACCCATCACCGACTGGCGCCCCGACCCCACGACGGCCGGCACTGCCGGCGAGGTGATCGCCCTGGGCGGCGTCGCCCGAAAGCCCTGAAGCCGTACGTCCCCATGAAACGGCGCGGTGGCGCTCCCGCTCTGTTCAGCGGTGGCGGGGGCCGGAGTGGTTCAGGACGTGCCACCACACCGCGGCCGGCGACCTCAGCGGACGGTACGGGTAGACGTCGGCGGGCGCCCAGCCGGTGTCGGTCGTGAACCCGTCGGCCGCCTCGGCCGCCGCCGCGGCGTCGAGTCCGGCCGGGCGGCCGTTCAGCCAGGAACCCGTGTCCCTGAAGCGCGTACCCCCGTAGATCGCCACCACCAGGGCAGAGCTCGCATCAGGGCCCTCGTACAGGAATACGTTCCTCTCGGAGACCATCGCGGACTCCACCCCGATGCCGAGCGCGTACCCGGTGCCCCCGGCCCGGCCCCGGTAGACGTTGTTGACCACGTGCACCTGCCCGAAGCGGACGCGCGGAGCGCGCTGTGCGATGTCGGTGAACAGGTTGCGGACGAAGGTGACCTTCAGATGCCCGCGGTCGCGGTCGCCCCGCCCGTCACCTGACCCGATGAGGACCGCCTTGTCGTGGTCGGTGAACCGGCTGTCGGACACCGTGATGAAGTCCGAACCGTCCTCGATGTCCAGCAGCCCGTCGTGCCGCTGCACCCGCTCGCCGTGGAAGCCGGGCGGTGCCGTGCGATCCGGGTAGCGGCCGTCGGTGAACGTGCAGTGGTCGATCCAGATGTTCCTGCCGGTGATCACCGCCAGGGCGTCGAAGCGGGCGTTCCAGCTGCCCTGTTCCCCGTCGTCCGGCGACCAGGTGGTGAAGTGGTCGACGGGCGCTTCGAGGGTCAGGTCGCGGATCACGATGTTGGTGCCGGTGTTGACGCTCAGGAAAACTCCGAGCAGACGGGCGTCGCCTCCCGTGCCGATGAGCGTGGTGTTGCTCGGCACGGTCAGCTGGATCTGCTGCTTCTCCTTGTTCGAACCGGTCTGCCGCAGGATCCGCTGCTGCTTGCAGTAGTCGTAGCGGGTGTCGGACCACTCGGCGCCGTCCTCGCCGAAGCACGACATGTACTTCGCCAGGTCGTAGCCGGGAGCGTAGTCCTGCTCACCGAGCAGCGTGCCGTCGCCGGCCTCATGGCCGCTGATGTCTCCCTCGACCCGGATGACCTTGGGCGCGGTCGCCTCGCCGCGGTTGGCCAGCGCCTCCTTCAGCTCCACACGCGTCGACACCGTCCACATCGATTCCGGCCCGGCGCCCGCGCCCCCGGTGGTGCCGCCGTTGACGGAAGCCCAGCCGACCGGGCCCGCGTCACGGGATCCGGAGGCGGTCGCGGGGCCCGCCGGCAGCAGGGCACAGGCCAACAGGAGGGCTACGACAAGGCTTCTGCATACGCGGCCCGCGGGTACGGCCGCGCGGACAAGACCCCACGAGCGTAAGTGACTCGAATCGGACGCCGTCATCGACGCGATCTCCTCCTCATCAGTCACTGATCCTCATCAGTCCCTGAATCAATCCCTCAGCCGGTCGATCTGCCGGATCTTGTTCGTCGCGTCCAGGGCGGCGACTTTGTAGGACTCCGCGAGGGTGGGGTAGTTGAACACCGCGTCGACCAGGTAGTCGACCGTGCCGCCGCAGCCCATCACGGACTGCCCGATGTGGATCAGCTCGGTGGCCCCGGTGCCGAAGCAGTGCACGCCGAGGAGCCTGCGGTCCTCCGGCGAGACGAGCAGTTTGAGCATGCCGTGCGAGTCGCCGATGATCTGCCCCCGGGCCAGCTCGCGATAGCGGGAGATGCCGACCTCGTACGGCACGGAATCCTCGGTGAGCTGGTCCTCGGTCCGCCCGATGAAGCTGATCTCCGGGATGGTGTAGATGCCGATCGGCTGGAGGTCGTGCATCTGGTTCACCGGCTCGCCACAGGCGTGGTACGCCGCCGTACGTCCCTGTTCCATCGAGGTCGCGGCCAGCGCCGGGAAGCCGATGACGTCGCCGACGGCGTAGATGTGCGGCACCTCGGTGCGGTAGTGCTCGTCGACCTTGATCCGGCCGCGCCGGTCGGCGGACAGCCCGGCCTTGTCGAGTTCGAGGTCGTCGGTGAGGCCCTGGCGGCCCGCGGAGTACATCACGGCGTCCGCGGGTATCTTCTTGCCGCTCTCCAGGACGGTGAGCGTGCCCCGCGGATGACGTTCGACCGCGGCGACGGTCTCCCCGAACCGGAAGGTGACGGCCAGGTCCCGCAGCTGGTACTTCAGCGACTCGATCACCTCGACGTCGCAGAAGTCGAGCATCCCGGGCCGCTGCTCGACCACGGTGACCTTGCTGCCGAGAGCGGCGAACATGGAGGCGTACTCCATGCCGATCACCCCGGCACCGACGATGACCATGGAACGTGGCACCCGTTCCAGATTGAGGACGTTGTCCGAATCGATGATCGTCCGCTCGTCGAACTCGACGCTGGTCGGCCGGGCGGGGCGGGTGCCGGTGGCGATGACGATGTGCTCGGCGCTCAACAGCCGTTCGTGGCCGGTCACTTCGCGCAGCGCGACGGTGTGGTCGTCGACGAAACAGCCGGTGCCGGCGAAGAGAGAGACGTGGTTGCGGGAGAGCTGGCTGCGGATGACATCGACCTCACGGCCCACCACATGCTGGGTGCGCGCGGTCAGGTCGGCGACGGTGATGTCCTCCTTGAGACGGTAGCTCTGGCCGTACAGATCACGCTGGGTGAGGCCGGTCAGATACAGGACCGCCTCACGCAGTGTCTTGGAGGGGATGGTCCCGGTGTGGATGGAGACCCCGCCGACCATGTTGGGGCGGTCGATGACGGCGACCCGGCGGCCGAGCTTGGCAGCGGCGATGGCGGCCTTCTGGCCGCCCGGACCGGATCCGATGACGAGTATGTCGAAGTCGGGCACCTGCGGAGTCTGACAGCTGAAGGGCCCCGCCCGGAAGGGTGGACAGCCATGTCCGGGACCAACTGCGGGTCCCTGCACTGAAATTGCCCCCGCTCACGGGGCGAACAACCGGCCCCGGACGCTCTGCGACCGGTTCCCGGTTCTCAGGGCAGCGGCTGTTCCGCCCAGATGATCTTGCCAGTGGGGGTGTAGCGGGTGCCCCAGCGTTCGGCGAGCTGCGCGACGAGGAACAGGCCGCGCCCGCCCTCGTCGGTGGTGGCCGCATAACGCAGATGGGGTGAGGTGCTGCTGCTGTCGAAGACCTCGCAGACCAGGCTCCGGTCGCGCAGCATACGGACACGGACGGGGCCGCTGCTGTAACGGATCGCATTGGTGACCAGCTCGCTCAGTATCAGCTCCGTCGCGAACGCCAAGTCGTCCAGCCCCCACTGAGCGAGCTGCCGGGTGACCGATTCGCGTACGTCGGAAACGGCCGCCGGGTCGGAGGGTACCTGCCAGTCGGCGATCCGGTCCGCCGACAGCGCACTGGTACGGGCCACGAGCAAGGCGATGTCATCGCTCTGCCGAGCCGGAAGCATCGCGTCGAGTACGACCCGGCAGGTGTCCTCCGGCGACCTGTCGGCCCCGGCCAGCGCGGTGCGCAGCAGCTCGAGCCCGACGTCGATGTCCCGTTCCCGGTCCTCGACAAGCCCGTCCGTGTACAGAACGAGACGGCTGCCCTCGGCCAGCTCGAGATCGGCCGTCTCGAACGGCAGGCCGCCGAGCCCGAGCGGGAGACCCGCCGGAACCTCGAGGAACTCGACGCTGCCGTCGGGCCGGATCAGCGCCGGCTGCGGGTGGCCTGCGCGGGCCACACTGCACTGCCGGGAGACCGGATCATAGATCGCGTACAGACAGGTGGCGCCGGTGATCACGGCACCGCTGTCCTCCGCTTCGTCCTGATCGATGCGACCCACCAACTCGTCGAGAAGCCCGAGGAGTTCATGGGGCGGCAGATCCAGGGCGGAGAAATTGTGCACCGCGGTACGCAACCGCCCCATCGTGGCCGCGGCGTGCAGACCGTGGCCGACGACATCGCCCACGACCAGTGCGACCCGGGCGCCGGGCAGCGGCAGCACATCGAACCAGTCCCCGCCCACCCCCGCCTGCGCGGGAAGATAGCGGTAGGCGACATCCAGCGCATTCTGCTCGGGCAGGTTGCGCGGCAGCAGACTTCGTTGCAGCGTCTCGGCCATCGTGTGCTCGCGGGTGTAGCGGCGCGCGTTGTCGATGGAGACCGCGGCCCGGGCGACCAGTTCCTCGGCCAGGGCCACCTCCTCCGTGTCGAAGGGCTCCGGCTTCTGAGAGCGCCAGAAGTTGGCCACGCCCAGCACCAGGCCTCCCACCCGCAGGGGGACCGTGATCAGCGAGTGGATTCCGTACGCGACGACCTGCTCGGTGCGTTCCAGATCCTGGGCCTGCCACCCGGGGGCGTCCTTGAGGTTCGGCTCGACGACAGCCTGGCCGGTGCTGAGGCTACGGGCCTGGGGTGAGGAAGCGACGAATCTGATGCGCTCGCCCACCGGGTGCAGAGGGGCGTCCTTACGGATTCCGGTGAACGCTGTGCGGCGCAGATCGCTGACATTGTTCGGCTCCTCCCCGTTCAGCACGGCGTCGGCCAGGTCCACGGTGACGAAGTCCGCGAACCGCGGGACGGCCACCTCCGCCAGCTCTCCGGCGGTGCGAGCGACGTCCAGGCCCGTGCCGATGCCGACCCCGGCGTCGTAGAGCAGTTTGAGGCGTTCACGTGCCATCTCGGCCCGTCCGGACAAGGCGCGCAGATCAGTCGTATCGCGGAGCGTCGCGACGCTTCCGGGTGGGCCCCCTTGACGGTCCGTGGGCCGCTGGTTGATCGCCAGCAGCCGGTCTCCGACCGGGTGCACCTCGTCCGTGGCGACGCGTCCCGAGGCCAGGAGCCCGGCGGTGTCCGCGTCAAGACCGAGTTCGAGAACCTGCCGGCCCTCGGCGTCGGCGGGCAGGCCGAGCAGCTGCCGGGCCTCGTCATTGGCGAGCACCAACCGCCCCGAACCGCTGACGATGATCACTCCCTCTCGGACGGCGTGCAGCACGGCGTCATGGTGCTCGTACATCCGGGTCATCTCGTACGGACCCAGACCACGGGTCTGGCGCAGCAGTCGTCTGCTCACCAGCGCTGTACCCGCCGTGGACAGGCCGAGTGCCGCGGCCGCGGCCGTGAGGAGGATCGGCAGCTGCCGATCCGCGACGCCACCCACATTGGCGGTCGTGATACCGGCCGACACCAGTCCCACGACCGATCCGTCGGGAGCCTTGACCGGAACCACGGCCTGCACCAGCGGCCCGATGGTTCCCTCGATCTCCTCGGTGATGGAACGGCCGGCCAGCGCGGGTTCCACGGTCCCGACGAACTTCTTGCCGATCCTGTCCGGTTTCGGGTGCGTATAGCGGGTCCCGTCGATGTTCATCACAACGATGAAGTCCACCTTTGACCGCACGCGTGCGGCTTCGGCACGCGGCTGGAGCACAGCTGTGGGGTCGGAACCACGCAATGCCTCGCGCAGACCCGGGGCATTGGCGAACGTCTCGGCAACGGCGAGCGAACGGTTGCGGGCTTCCTCTGTGCTGTCGTATCGCACTTGCAGCACCAGCGCCACCACCGCGGCCACGACCAGCATCAGTACGATCACGACCTGCAGTACGAAGACCTGCCCGGCGACGCTGCGCCCGCTCAACGCCGACCTGAACCTGTCGGCCGGCTTCCGCCGGGGCCCGTCCGCAGGTGGCCCTTGCTCTTCGCCAGGCCCGTGCGATACCTGCCGCGCTCGCTGCTCATGTGTCCGGCGAGCACCGGAACGCCGGAGCCGTGCGCGCAGACCGTTGGCAGGGGAGGTCGACTGAGCCTGGGATCGACCCAAGTGGCGGAGCATGCGCCCATGTCTACACTCCACGATGCCAGGGGGCGAGGGTGTCACGCGCTGCGACAGCCGTGGCCTCGGTCACGCTGCTGAGGCCAGATGGACTTGAGGCCCGGGCATGAGCTCTCCGAGGACACAGGGGAGCGAGGTGCCGCGTGCTCAGCCAATGCACACCACGAGCAGACAGATCTCCGCCGGGGACGTCGCGGCAGGGGAAGGGCTGGGCTGGGTGGCCTCGGAGGACGTTCCCGAATCCGTGCCGTCGTCGGCCGGCTGCTGCTCCGCTGTCCTGCCGGTGCCGCCCTGGTCCGGCTCGGGGGAGGTCGGTGAGTCGGTCTGCGGCTGCGCGACCGACGTCGCCGGCGCCGCCGGATCTGGTTGAGCAGGGGCTGCGGCGTCGGGCCGGGTGATCGTCCGCGTCGTGCGGCGCAGGGGGGCGGGGGACTTCTCACGCGGCAGGTCGGCCGCGGGATGTCGTACGGGGGGAGTCGTGCGCGAAGACCGGCGGGTATCGGGCTGGGTCGGTGCCGGAAGCGTGGGCAGTGCTTGCGGTTCCTCCGGGACGCCCTTGTAGGTGCCGTTTTTGTTCGTGTCGTCCGGAGCCGTTGCTTCCTGGGCTCGGTCGGTGGAGGGCCGGTCCAGCGCGGCGACGGTCAAGCCGCCCCCGACGAGTGCGACAGCGGTCGCGACCACGGCCCGGCGTTTGTTCTTCTTCCATCGTGCCAGCTGGCGACGCCGCGCTGCCCGCCCCTGTGGCGCGGCCTCCAGGTCACCGGAAGGGCCGGTGTGCGGGACCTCATCCGTGCCGTCGCCGCCCGCTGCCTCGTCACGAAGATCGCTACCGTGCTGCGTCCGGGAGGCCGTGAACCATTGCGACGTTACGGTCACCGCCGTTTCGGTCGTCGTCGGCAGGGCGCGACCTTCGACCGCTGGGGGAGCGATGTCCGGGGCGTACGCGCCGCACCCGGGACACACGAGGGCGCCGTTGAGATGCCGGTGACACGAGGAGCAATAGTCCATGTGCGGTCTTCCTGAGTTGACGTGCCGTCGACCCGCCGGGCTGCGGCCCGGGAAAGGTCGCACGCGAGATCGAGCCGCAGCAACGCTAACGGGGCTGCAGAAAGGCTGTGTGCAGCCCATGTGGCACTCCTGCACAGATTCTCCGGAAGGCGCGTGCGCGGTGTGTGGTCGGGGCTGGGTGGTTGGCGGGGCTTTGCTGGATTGCGTGGTTTGAGGGGGGTGTTCCGGTGCCGGCGGGCTGCTTTGCGTGCATGCTGGTGCTGGCCGGCGCGGTGGTTGCGGGGGCTCTGACCCGGGATCCGGCTTCTGACACGTACCCGGCTTCCGGCGTGCACGCGGCGTCGCGGTGCGGGCGGCGGCCCGGCCGGTCCAGGGGTTCGTGTCGAGCAACTCCCGTTTGATGGTGACGAAGAGCGACTCGGCGAGCGCGTTGTCGAGCACTGCCCGGTACGGCCGACGGACAGGTGGACGCCGAACTCCGTTGCCAGAGTGGCGAATTGTTGGCTGGTGTACTGCCACGGTCCGAGTGAAAGATCACCGGGCCGGGTGGGACGACGCTGTCGGCAGGCCGCCGTGAGGGCGTCGGCGACCAGATCGGTTCGCAGGTGATCGGCCGTCGCCCAGCCGATGACCCGGCGGGAGGCGATGTCGATGACGGTGGCCGGATCGAGCCAGCCCTCCTCGGTCGGGACATAGGTGATGTCGCCGCATCAGCGGCTGTCGACGGCGGCTGGGTCGGGTCCGAACTGCCGCAAGACGAGGTCGGGCCGGGTGGCGGCGCGAGGGTCGGGGATGGTGGTCAGGTGCCGTCGTCTGCGGTAGCGGCCCTGCAGGCCCGCCGCCCGCGTGGCGGCGTCCGCAGACAGCACCCTCGCGTTTCAGCACGGTGTGGATGCGTGGAGCGCCGTAGGGGCCGCGCAACTTGGCGTGGACCTCGGCGATCTGCCCGGTCAGCTCGGCGTCACGGACCGCCCGCGCGCCGGGCTTGGCGGTGCGGCGGGCGTAGAAGGCAGTCCGGGAGACCTTGAGCAGTTCACACGCGTGCTTGACGTTGTGACCGTCTCGCTTCTCCGCCTCGATGAACGGTGCACTGTCACCGGGTCTCCTTCGCGAAGAAGGCCCTGGCCCGCTTGAGGATGCCGACGTCATCGTGCAGCCGGCGGTTCTCCCGCCGCAGCGCGGCCGGCTCCTCGCGTTCACTGCCAGAACCCCTGATCTCGGATGTCCGTCAAAGCGGATCAAGCCCACAGGCAGACGGGGCCGGTTGTTGGGACAGCCTCCGGTCTCCTGGCTCAGTCACCGCCCGCCAGGATCGGTCGACGGCTCCTCTGCCGCCCTGATCCGGTTCCGCGTCTCATGCTCAGGGCTTGGTGGGCACCTGATGTCCGACGGCCTACGCCGGGTCAGCGGGCGAATGTCTCGGTCAGGCGCACGCTGTAGCCGTCTTCTTCCATCAGGACGACCGTGACACCGAAGGGGGAGGGGTGGTCCAGCTC